>CAJOLX010000053.1 GCA_905235625.1 uncultured Clostridia bacterium | reverse complement strand
TCACTCGCTACGCTCCCTCAGCTTTTTGGTTGCTATCCTCAAGAGTTGAGCGTAAATCTTTAGAAAGGGTATGATGTAGCTTCGACTATATCATACAAGTTATTATTATGCAAACTATAAAATACCATGACCGCGTCCAACCGAAAAATATTACAAGGAAGGAGGAGTTAAATGAAGCAGTCACGAGGGACTATGGATATATTTACATCAGAATGTGTCCAGGCCTAAAGAGTTTAAGAATGAGTCCGCTATTCCCGATGAACAGATTACGATGCTGGCAGCAGCACTTTTGCCGTCTGTTCTGGAATTCTGGAAAAGCGAACACAGCGCCGAACCGGACAGTATTGAATCTGTAACGGTTTCGGAAAATATAAGCGATAACAAAGAATAACAATTGAAATCGGCATCCGGTTATGCTAAAATTGAGATGCAGAAGTGTAATCGGATGCTTTCTAAAATGACAGGAGGTATCAGATGACAGCAGTGATTTATGCAAGATATTCTTGCGACAACCAGAGAGAGGAGTCGATAGACGGTCAGATCAGAGAATGCACAGAATTTGCCGAAAGAAGCGGTATATCCGTTCTTCGCTGCTATTGCGACAGAGCTCTTTCCGCCAAAACAGACAACCGTCCCCAGTTTCTTGAGATGATTCGCGACGCAGAAAAAAATCAGTTTGATATGATAATCGTCTGGAAACTGGACCGTTTTGCCCGTAACCGTTATGACAGCGCCAGATACAAGGCGCTGTTGAAAAAACATAATGTAAAAGTGGTATCCGCAACCGAACACATTTCCGAAGGTTCGGAAGGAATATTGCTTGAGTCAATTCTTGAAGGTTATGCGGAATTCTACTCAGCGGAACTATCGGAAAAGGTAATTCGCGGCATGAAGGAAAACCTGCTTAACGGCAAATTTAACGGCGGTGCATTGGCAATAGGCTATAAAATTTCAGAAGAACGCATGGTAAAAGACGAGTTTACAGCTCCGTATGTGCTTGAGGCATTTAAAATGTATGGGAATGGTTACAGTATTCATGAGATTCAGAAATATCTCAATGACCGCGGTGTTCTTCAGCATAACGGAAAACCCGTTTCATATTCCACAGTCGGCAGAATGCTAAAGAACAGGCGTTATCTCGGGGAAATTACCTTCCGTGAAACAACTGTTCCGAATGCGATTGAACCAATCGTAACGCCGGAACTGTTTGAAAAAGTTCAAAACAAACTTGCGCTTAACAAACATGCACCCGGTCGAAATAAAGCAAAAGAAGAGTATATTCTCACTACAAAGTTTTATTGCGGACAGTGCGGAGCATACATGGTTGGAGAAAGCGGAAGAAACCAACAGGGCGTTGTTCACCGTTACTACAAATGCACGTTCAAAAAGAATAAGCACGGAGACTGTTCAAGCAAAGCAATACGCAAGGATGACATTGAGAATCTTGTTATTTCCAAGACGCTTAAAATGCTTCAGGATGAAAAGACAGTTGATGCGATTGTTGCAATGATAATGAGTTTGCAGACGCGCGAAAATACAACGCTGCCTTTACTTGAGAAGCAACTCAGTGAAACGGAAACTGCAATCAAGAATATTATGATTGCAATTGAACAGGGCATTCTTAACAAGACCACTAAGACGCGAGTAAGTGAACTCGAGGCTTTGAGAGACGATCTTGAATCCAGGATCAAAAATGAAAAGCTCTCTCAGCCCGCTATTGATGAGGCATTTATCAGAAAATTCCTCAGTCAGTTTACTTCTTGCGACAAGCCGACGGTTCCACAGAAAAAGCAACTTATTGAAACGTTTATTAACTCTATCTATCTCTTTGATGACAAGTTAGTTATCACCTACAATTATATGGAGCAGCAGGAGACTGTTTTGCTCGACGATTTGAAGAAGTCGATTTTTTTAATAAGGTTTTCACCAAACGAGCGGTATCCGAACCTATCCTATAACGAAGGATTGGTTTGGATATCTTTCATTTTAGGGCAAAATCAAAACCTTGCGCTTGTCAGATCATTTATTGATACGGAGGTTGCTTATGCTGTATGTTAAAACCTGTAAATACAATCTTGACAGCGGTTATCTTGAAGCGGAGGATGTTTTCGGCAATAAATATTCCGTTGATGTCTGCGCTGTCGAATACGAGTATGCGGATAATATGTATGACCGCTCGGCTCTGGATTATCTCCTGTATAACAAACCCTTAGAATATATGAATTTGCTTCTCTCGGGAGAGCTTCCGGAATATATCAACACGCATCATTTCAGATTGGAAGATTGAAAAAAATCGCCCCTTTGCTTATGCATTGGGGCGACGCTTTTTATTTGCCCGATTTATCGGCTGAGTTACATTCGGTATTATACATCAGCAACCACGGCTCAAGCCATTGAGAAAATATACATATAAATTCATCTTCGGTCAGCATTCTTTCGGTTAATGCTTCTTTAGCGTTTTTACATTTGTCAGCCGTTTTTTCATCGGTTAAAGAATCTTCGGCGTGGATCTCTGCATAGCATTCCCCCATTCATAATTATTGCTGCTTATGGTTTTGTTTTCAGACCTTCATAGGCAGTTTTCTCCTCTCATAGTTATAGTTTTCCCGGTCATATTGATATTAACTTTTTTCATAAGTTTGTGTTTGAGCAATTCTCGATTCTTCTTTATACAACTCCAGAATATCGGATGGAATGTTTGAAACAAGCGATTTCAACTCCTCATATTCCTGTTGCCGTTTCTTCATTTCAAGCTTTTCTGTTACGCTGATTTTGCTTTCTTTCTTGAGATCGGTATTTTCTTTCCTCATCTGCTTCATTGTTTCATCATAAACGGCAAGCTTTGAAAGCAGATCGGCTCTGTCGGTCATATATTTTGAAATCATTTTTTCGGCATCGGCTTTGCTCTGTTTCAGATTCATAATTCCGATATTTTCTATTGCCGCCGAAATCTTCTCCGCCTGCTTGTTCAGATTCTTTGCCTTTTTGAAAAGTTGTGTGGGAATATATGTCCTTCCGGTTATCTGACTGCTTGTGCCTCTTTCAAGCTCGGGATATTTCGTTGACATCCACGAATGATAAGCGTCCTGCCAGAATGTCAGCTTCTGTTTATTGCCGACTATCTCTTTAGCACTTAACCTGTGATCTTTTGTAATCGGAACAAAGCACATATGCATATGCGGAGTGGTTTCATCCAGATGAACGGCTGCGGAGATTATTGTTCCCGGTGTGAGATTCTTTTCATAAAATGCAAGAGCGTGTTCAAAGAATTCTCTGATTTCTTTTTTGTTCTTTTTCCTGAAGAATTCATTGCTTGCGGTCACTACGGTTTCGACTAAAACAACGCTGTCTTTTCTTGTTTTGCATTTGTGAATTGCAATCAGCTTGTTTATCAATTCTCTGTAGCTGCTGTTTCTTTTGACAAGGGTGTAATTTTCCTTTGTCCTGCTTAGGTCAATATCCGGATTGCTCTTGTATTCTGTTTTTGTTCTTTCGTTGTGCGCTTCAATTCCGCCGACGGCTTGTGCTTTGTGCTTTTGAAAACGCATTATTGCATAATTTGCGGGTATCACTCTCCTTTCGATTTTTGGGTTTTGTTGTTTTTCTTTTTTAATCTGTTTTTGCTATGTCATAGATTTTGGCTCCTTTCTTTATCTTGTTTTCTGCATGCAAGTAATAATTCGGTCGAGGCGTGACGGTAAGCGAGAAGATTTTTTGTCTGTCAAAGCCGACAGAGCGCAGGAATACTTTATGTATTTCAAGCGATGAGGCGAAGACAGGCGGAAAAGATTCCGTTTAACGACCGCTGAGATTGGATTATTTCTTGCAAAAAATAAAAAGCACTGCAAGAGTGAACTAAGCCACATATTTCTCTTGTGAACTCAATTCGACTTCTTACGGTGCTTGGTAGTTTTTCAGGTGCCTCTTTCTGTTCGGCGCAGAGCTGCTCCGCTTACGCGATTTAAAGTCATATTCAATTTTTGCTTTGGACGGTCTGTCCTTACGCACATAGTATAGAACAAATGTTCTGGTTTGTCAATAGAAATTCTGATATTATTCTCGATAAACTATCAAAACAATATATCTTAGCTATTATTTAACCAGTGCCAAATCCGGCACCAATGATTATTTCCGGTGCCGCTAATGGCACCGTTTTTGCATTTTTGTTACCATTTAACCGGATATATCATTTTTAAAAACCGTTGAAAACATTGCTTTTATGAAATCAACCTGTTTTAAATTTCCTTGAAAATGTAAAAATATTTATTCTGCTGAATGGTGGTTTAATACGCCCTTTGCCTTTTGAGCCGAAGTACGGAATGATCAAAACCGGTATTTCCTCAATGAAAATCGATTTCTCAGTTTTGCCGGAAATCAAAAATCTCAATCTTGCTTTGAGCGGGCAAAATTGAGATTTTCTTTGTTTTTAACGAAAATTACCGCTGGTCTTTCCGGCTCTTAGCGGCAAAGGTCTAACACACTAGACTTTGCATAGCGCAAAGTCGGTGTGCCAAAGGGGATTGGCAAATATCCTCAAACGCCAGTTTTTGCATTTTTGCCTTTTCCGTTCCCCTTTTGGATTACCCCCGGAGCTTGAAATCCTCAAAATCGCCGTTTCGGATTTCAATCGAAATTGCCGGATTGGGTCAATATGTATCTATTTGAGCGTCGGCAATTCTATACTTTATTTATTGATAAAGCTTTTTTATTATTTCTTCCTCGCCGCTTTCAGTTGTATTAAGCCTCAAAAATGAAAGATTGTATTTATTGAGAATTTCATTTTTCAGTATATCTCGTTCTTCTTGTTTAGTTCCTTTTTTATAGAAATGGTAACCGTCAACCTCGATTATTAAAACCGGTTTTTTTGAAACTCGATTATAAATCAGAAAATCAACATGAGTAAATATCGGTTTGACCACATTGATTTCATTGATGCGCCGGTAGATGTAGGCTTTGACTGCCCGCTTGACCTTAACTGCACTTACACCCGCGATCAGCTGCTTGTTGCGCTTGATTTTATGAAGCCCGCCACCGTGCGTGAAGGCGTAAAGTGGCTGCCGGAGCATAAGCTCGATGTGTTCTTTGTAACGCTGAACAAATCGGATAAAGACTATTCGCCCACGACCATGTACAACGACTATTCCATAAACGAACGGCTGTTTCACTGGCAGAGCCAGAGCACCACTGCAGAGAGATCTTCCACAGGTCAAAGGTACATTCACCACAAGGAGCAGGGCAGTCGTGTGCTGTTGTTTGTGCGCGAATTCAAAGCGGACAGAATCACCGGCGGCGCCGAGGCTTATACCTACCTCGGTACGGCAAATTACGTCAAACACGAGGGCGAAAAGCCTATGAATATCACTTGGCGGCTGGACGCCCCGATCCCGGCGAAATATTTGAAAAAGACAAATAAACTTGTGGTGGGCTGATTTTATCGCTCGTTTCCACGTCTATCAAAAACTTGTCTGCGCGAAAACTCACTCGCTCCGCTGCTCCTCCTCTCCCCAAAAAGTCTGCGACTTTTCGGGGACCCCATGTTATAACGCCACCGGCGGCGCTTCGGCGGTTCGCCCCGCGCCGGAACCGGCGCAACAGGAGTAAGAGTTTTCGCTTTCATAATTGTAAAAGGCACCCCTTTTGGGGTGCCTTTTACAATGGCGGAGAAGGAGAGACTCGAACTCTCGCGCCGGTTACCCGACCTACGCCCTTAGCAGGGGCGCCTCGTCACCACTTGAGTACTTCTCCATGGCAGCGTAAATGCTTATATATAAAGTTGAAACGCTTGTTTAAATGGCGGAGAGAGTGGGATTCGAACCCACGGTACCCGTAAGAGTACGACGGTTTTCAAGACCGTTCCGTTATGACCACTTCGGTATCTCTCCGTAAATGCCCTATTATATTAGCATAAGGCAATAAATATGTCAAGAAAATTTTAATTAAGGCGCGGATACCGTCATTCGCATTTACCGTTTCGGAGGAATGCCGATTCCGCGCCGTTTAAGCTTAAATTTACTGCTTCATTTCGATATAAACGAGCAGGTCCTTCATGCTGTTCATGCCGTTTATCTCTTTGTCGGGCATTTCGATGCCGAATTTTTCTTCGATTTCAACGGCGATGTTGATAAGGTCAAGGGAGCTGAGCCCGAGGTCTTCTCTCAAGGTGGTTTCGGGGGTGATGGGCTCGTCGTATTCGACGTAGTCTTTTATCATTTCGGATAATTTATCTATCATTTTATTAACATCCTTTCGTTACGCCTCGAGTATATCAAGAATTTCGCCGAGAGTCAAGTCATCATTTTCGCACCCCGCGAGAAGGGCTTTCATCGTTCCGGCCTGAAGAGCGTCAATGTGCTCCTCGGTGATATAATTGGGCCTGTGAAGATAGGCGAATTTGAGGTTGCCCGTGCTCGCGTCCTTCATGGCGTAGCTGTAAAGCGGCATAACGTATCTGCCCAGGCAGTAGCCGTTGAATTCATATTCCCAGCCGTTCATGGTGTCCGCTTCAAGCGGGAACCACGAAAACATCATTGAGGTTGAGCCGGCGGCGGGGGAATAATCAAACAGCTTTTGCTCGAGCTCGCGCCACTCGAGGAAAGGATAATTCGCGTGGCGGAATATCCAGCTCTGAAGCTCCTGCATTTTTTCAAGCCCCTGCCTGAAAGTGAGGTCTTCGCTGAGCACGATTCTCCAGGGCATTGCCGCGGTCATGGAGCCGCCGCAGCGCTTTTCGTTAAGAGTTCTGCGCCTTGTGCAGAGCGTGAGGAAGAAGGTGTCGAGCCTGCGGTGATTTATGCTCGAAACGTGGAGCCTCATGCCGAGCTGAACAAGGCATTCGGGGCTGACGCGCTCTCTGTCTATATAGTCGAGAATGACCTTGCTTTTCTGCTCGGAAACGGGGTATTTCTCAAGAAACGCGGTGTCGTGAATGGGGTCGAAGCAGTCTATCTGCCTTATTGAAGGATCCTTTTTCTTCGCGATGAGAGCGTCGAGCTTTTCGCTGCCGTGCACGCCGTTATAGATGGGCTCTCCGTCCTTGAGGAAAAACTCTCTGTAAGCGTCCTCGTCTTTTTTGACCTTTTCTTTGTCGTTTATATACTCAAGCTCGGAAATAATCGCCTTTTCATACGAGCCGAGAGGCTTGGGCATTTCTTTGCCGCTTTCAAGGCTCTCGTAAACCGCGAGGGTGTCGGAGAAAAAGACGAACACCGCCGCGGCGTCCATAGCGAGGTGGCTCACGTTTATGTAAATGCCGTTTCTGCCGTCGTAAGAATCAAAAACAACTATTCTGAATATTTCGCCCTTGTAGCATTTGATCGGCTTCTGAGCGTCGGCATTAAAGTAATCTTCCTGCTCCTGTTTTGATGAGAAGGATTTTATTTTGACGTCGGGCGCGGTTACTTCGTCAACGAAATACTGCCTTACCTTGCCGCCTTTTTTCTCAAATCGAAGGCGCATACAGTCGTTGCGCTTTATTTCTTCGATAACGGCCTTTTTCATAAGTTCCGGGTCAAACTTTCTTTTGAGCGTTACGCTCGCGGGAATCTGAACGACCTGCTTGTGGAAAAGGCTGTATTTAAGCATGAAGTTGATCATTTCCTGCGCGGGGGTAATCGGATAATAGGTTATCTCGCTTTTCATTGGTTTTCCTCGCTTTAAAGTGAATTTTTTCTTACTATTTTGCCGGTTGCCGTTTTTGGCAGGGGTTCGCCGTGTATTCTGACTCCCGAAATAATATGGGAGGGCTTAGCTTTGAGATTGAGAGCGTTTACCTTGTCTTTTATCGCTTTTTCCGCGTCGTCAACGCCGTGAATTTTGCAATAAACGTAGTCGGGGAAAACGTCCGCCACGAGCCTGTCGTTTTCGGCGCTTACGACCATCTCGGAAATGAGCGGAAAATCGGCGAATTTTTTCTCTATCGCTTCCGGAGAAACGTTTTCGCCGCCGGAGAGAATAATGAGATTTTTGAGCCTGCCCGTTATGAAGAGGAAGCCCTCTTCCGTAACCTCGCCGATGTCGCCGGTCTTGAGCCAGCCGTCGCCGGTGAACATTTCATCGGTTTTTTCGGGCATTTTGTAGTAGCCGAGCATGGCGGTGGGAGTGTGAACCTGTATTTCGGAATTTTTCACTCTCACGTCGCAGATGTTTATCACTCTGCCGACAGAGCCTACGGGAGCCTCGGTGTCGGGCACGGCAATTCTGCAGCCCGCTTCGGTCATTCCGTAGCCCTGAAGCAGCTTTATGCCGAGCTCGTCATATTGCTCCACGAGCTCCGGGTTAAGATAAGCCGCGCCGGAAATTATCTGCTTTAAATTTTTGCCGAAAACGAGCTCCGCCGCTTCTCTCGGGGAGAGCTCCGGATTTTTTGCCGAAACGACTCTGAATCTTTGAAGCAGAGACTGCGCAATGAGCGGCACTACGCGCATAACGTATGGGTTAAATCTGAGCAGATTTTTTTGAAGATCGCGGATTTCTCCGTTTATGCAAAGGGTAACGCCGTCGCGAAGGTTTCTCAGCACGTCGCCCGAAAGGCAGTAAAGATGGTGCATGGGCAGCACGGCGAGCGTTGACCTGCCCTCGGTGAGCACCTCCCAGCGGTCGGTGTAGCTGATGTTGCCTATGAGCGAATACATTGAGAGCATAACGCCCTTTTTGCTGCCCGTTGTGCCGGAGGTGTAAATAACTGCGCAGCATTCGCTCATATCAAGCTCAAATTCGGAAAGGGAGGCAAACGGCCCGTCTTCCGAAAACTTCGCGTTTATCAAATCGAGAATGCCTTCCTCGTCATAATCAATGAACGGGAAGAGCTTCGGCCTGAGCTTTTTAAGCTCCGCCGCCCTGTCGCCGAACGACTTGCCGTAAAAGAAAGCGTCAACGTCGGCGCCTTCCGCGAGCATCGCCGCTTCCTCCGCCGATATATCGGGGGCGAGAGGCACGAGAACGCTGCCGCTGAGCAGCACGCCGAGAGCGAAAACGATGTATTCGTAAGAAGTTTTGCCGAGCACGGCAATGTGCCTTCTTTTCTCCGAGAAGCTGCGGATATAGCGGCAGACAGCCAGAGAATCCTGCCTTATTCTGTTGTAGCTTTTTTCATATATAACGTCGCCGTCGGCATACTTTACGAACGCCCGGTCTCCGTATTTATCGGCGCTCGAATCAAGTATTTCTCTTAAATCCGGCACGTGAAGTTCCTTCATATACGTTGCCTCATTTTTCTTAAAATGCCTAAAAAGCATTTTAGCCGCAAATTCCTGTGTAATTTTATTATCAATTAAGCCGCAAATCAATAGACATTTTGCCCGATTTATACGATTTTTCGGACAATTTCAGCATTTTGTCCGTATATTTCGGGTGAATTTACAATACGGCCGAGAAAAGTTTTAATCATTCCCCGGCCGCATAAAGCTTTGCTTTTGTTTTAAAACCCGACCGATTTAAAAGGCGGTTTAAGCCTCTGTTTCGGGCTCGGTGTAATCGAAATCATAGGTGTCCGTCACGCTGTAATTGAAGGTAAGCGGCACGGTTCCTATATCCTCAAGCTCGCCGTTGCCCGTAACGAGCACGGTAACGTCGGAGCTCTTTTCATATCTTATCTGAGTGATTTCGTCCGTTTCAACGTTTATTTTAAGGATTATGGTGAAGGTTTTGTAGGTTACCTCGGGCGTGCCGACGGTGATATATTTCTCCGCAACGGCAAATTCATTGACAACCGCTTCGGCGTCAACAAGGTCAAACGCCTTGCGCGCGCTCGTTTGCTCAACGGGGCTCTTGAGGTTGACTGTAACCGTTCTTACCGCTCCGTCGTCAACGCAGGTGGCGCTTTCGATTTCGTCAAGAGTGAGAAGCGAAACGTCGCTCGTGCCTTTTACGGGCAGCAGCTTGTCAAGGCTTTCGCCGTACATCGCGGAGTCGCTTCCTCTTTGAACGAACTTATCTTTTATGCCGCCGAACGCAGCCGCAAGATATTCGTTTTCGCAGTAAGGCAGCCTGTTGCCCTCTTCGTCTTCCGCTTTGCCTATGCCCGGGCGGGAGTTGAAGCTCACCGCGGCTTTGGCGGATTTAACGGCGTTGATATTCGCGTTGAAATAATCAAAAATGGTTGCCGTGTTGGCGGCGAGCGCTTCGGGAGAATATTCGGTGTCCGTAATCGTGTTGCCATCGTCATCCACGGATGAGGTGACGTCGGTCGGAAGAGGAGTTTTTACGGAAACGACGGTGGTTTCCTCTTCTTCGGTTTCAATAAGGCTGCAGCCGGAAAAACCGAACAGCAGAGCAAAAACGAGAACAAGCGAAATTAACGAAAGTGATTTTCTGCTCATGAGATTACCTCCTGTTAAAAATCAAGCCCCTTTTCATCGTAAAGGAACGCTGTTTCAAGCACGATGCCCACTCCCACCTCAATGGTCTTGAGGTCGAGATTGTCGGCGGTGTCAAGGCGGGTGTGATAATAGCGCGCGGGCGCGGGGTCCATTGCCGCAAAGCAGGTGGCTTTCATTCCGCCCTGCGTAATTGCGGCGGCGTCGGACGAGCCGAAAGTGACGGTCTTGTAAGGAAGGTCGAAGCCTGCGAGAACGGCGCCCTCCTTGAGCAGGCTGGTCTGTCGTAGGATTTGGAGTAACTTTATCATAGTTGACGTAATCAATTTTATTATCTTTCAATGCGGCTTCAACAACATCCCACGCACC
>CAJOLX010000052.1 GCA_905235625.1 uncultured Clostridia bacterium | reverse complement strand
GCATGCAGTTCGTCGGTTTTCTGAGGCTAATGCTAATCTATCTCATATGTCTCTTTCCTCTCATGACCTGACAAATATACATGCTGCTCATCACTCTTGCCGGGAGGTGTTTACTCCATGCAGCCCTATGACCACGGCGGCGATATTTACGGCGGCGCCCGCCCTATTGTGGACTTCGCCGTCAACGTAAACCACGCCTTCGGCAAAGTCTATGTCAACGGTCTGCCCGCCGGTGGCTATCACCCTCTTGACGAGAGTGGGCTCGATGTAAGACACCTTCGACGGCTGGCAGGTGACCACTATGTCGCCTCTTTGGGGCTCGAAAACGGCGGCGGATAGAATGATTCTGTCGCCGTCCTCAAGAGTGGGCACCATGGAGCTGCCGCTCACGCCCACCGTTCTGCACAAAAAGATAAACAGCACGGCGACCGTCACAGCCGCGGTGACCATTATTTCAACTACGTCATAAATCAAAGAGCCTTTGTTTTCTTTCGTTTCGCTCATAAAACAGCCTCCTTAAAGCGCTGTCGGATCAGGGCTCAGCCTGAATACCGCTTTGCCGAGCACGTAATCTTCTCTTATGAATCCCACCGCCGACGAACGGCTGTCAAGTGATTCGTTTCTGTTGTCGCCCATTACGAAAATGCACCCTTCGGGCACGGTAACGGGGAACTTCGTGTCATAATTTATGTAAGTGCGCTCGTTTATGTAGTCTTCCTCGAGCTTTTCGCCGTTTACGTAAACTATGCCGTTTGTAAAATCTATGTCCACGGTGTCTCCTTCAACGCCGATGACTCTTTTAACTATGGAATTGTCTCTTTCCCACGGCTGAGCCACCACAACGATATCTCCCCTTTCGAGGTCGAGAGGGAGCGACGCGATAATGAGCCTGTCGTCATTGTTGAGAGTGGGCACCATGGACTCGCCCACAACTCCGACCACCCTCACGGCAAGCAAAAAGATTAAAAATATCGCTATAACCGACAGCTTGAGGGAATCGACAAGGTCATAAATCACTGCCGCGAAGCCTCTTTTTTCGGAGGGGAAGGCGGTGTAGTAAACCTCAATTTTTCGTTTTTCTTTCATTGAGCTTTCACCTTAAACGGGTTTAAAATGACAAGAAAGGCGTAACAACCCGAAAGTGTTACGCCCTTGCCTGCTTTTGTTATCTTATCTGCTCCTTAACCTTTGCCGCCTTGCCGACTCTGTCACGCAGGTAGTAGAGTTTAGCTCTGCGTACACGGCCGTGTCTTACGGTTTCGACCTTGACAACGTTGGGGGAGTGAATGGGGAATACTCTTTCAACACCAACGCCGTAAGAAACGCGGCGAACGGTGAAGGTTTCGGAAACACCGGAACCCTTGCGAGCGATAACGGTCCCCTCGAAGATCTGGATTCTCTCTTTTTCGCCCTCGCGAATCTTAACGTGAACCTTTACGGTATCACCGATTTCTATCTCGGGAACGTCCTGCTTGAGTGAATCCTGCGCGATAAGTTTGAGTGCATCCATTTTGAATAACCTCCGTTTTTTTCAGATGTTCATACACAAAACCTCGCCAGAGGAACACCCGTTTTAATATCGTTATTAAATCCCGTCTTCGGGCTTTGCCCTAATGACGGTGGAAATGCCTTAATAATATATCACAGCTTTTTCCAAAATGCAAGCATTTTTTGCGCAACTTATTAAATTGTAGCTTTTTGGTGAGTGTTTTATTCAATATCTCCGAGGTCTTCGAGCTCGGATTTGTCAATGCTTATCTTTCCGTCTTTTATGAGCTTCAGCTCGTCTCTCGAGAAGGTCTGGGGCAGCCCTCCGGGGTTGCTGTCAAGCTGCACCTTGAGCTTTCCGGTGATGAGGCTGCATTCAACGACCCTTCCTCTGCCCTCGGGCGTGTCGACTATCGCGCCGGGCTTCGGAGTTATCTTGAGCAGGTAGTCGTAAGAATTCTGCTCATATTTGAGGCAGCACATGAGCCTGCCGCAGCAGCCGCTGATTTTGCCGGGGTTGAGCGACAGCCCCTGCTCCTTTGCCATTTTTATGGAAACGGGCTGAAAGTCGCCGAGGAACGTGGCGCAGCAGAACGGCCTGCCGCAGATGCCTATGCCGCCCACCATTTTGGCTTTGTCGCGAACGCCTATCTGCCTGAGCTCTATTCTCGTTCTGAATATTCCGGCAAGGTCTTTTACAAGCTCGCGGAAATCCACTCTGCCGTCGGCGGTGAAATAAAACAGTATCTTGCCGCCGTCAAAGGTGTAGTCAACGTCAACGAGGTTCATTTCAAGGTTGTGATAAGCGATTCTCTCCCTGCAGATTTCCGCGGCGCGAATTTCTTTTTCGCGGTTTTCCTCGTAAATCTTTATGTCCTTTTCATCGGCGGGTCTTATTATCTTTTTGAGAGGCTTGACTATCTCGTCTTCCTCCGCCTGCTTGTTTGCGATGGCTACCTCGCCGCATTCAATGCCCCTAATGGTTTCGACTATCACGTGGGAACCTTTTTCGTATTGAATGCCGTCCGGGTCAAAATAATAAATTTTGCCTACGTCCTTAAAGCGTATTCCGACTATTTCTGCCATATTTTTACTCCTGTTCTTTGGCAGCCGACCTGAGCAGGCTGCAAAACCTGACTGTGGTTAAATTATAATTGGCGTTTGCCTTTATGCTCTTTATAAGCTCCTCCGACGAGTCAACGAGGGCAAGAAGAGCGTTTTTTGAAAGCTTTTCCGCAAGCTTCGAGGCGCACTCTCCGCTCTCGCAGTCCGCAGCCGAGGCGGAGCCGAATTTTATTCTGAGAGCGCAGGCGAAAATTTCCTCGAGCAGCGGCAGGGTTTCTTCAAGCAGCTTGGGGTTGCCCTCAAACGCCGCCGCAGCCCTTACAACGTCAAATTCATAGGGCGAGAGCAGGGCGTCCGCCGCCTGCTCTGCGGCTTTTTTCGCTTCTTCGGCGCGCTCGCTCGGGCTCTTTGCGTCTTCGCCCAGAGAAAACAGAGTCACACGCGACAGCACGGTGTCGAGCAGGTTTTCCTTTGAGGCGCAAAGGATAATGAACTTCGCGTGAGCGACGGGCTCTTCAAGCGTTTTGAGCAGCACGTTCTGCGCTTCGTCCGTAAGGATTTCTCCCCTCTCGATTATATAAACCTTCGTTTCCGCTTCGTTCGGCAGGGTGTAGGAATCCGCGACGAGCCGCCTTATATCTTCCTTCGCGTATTTATCGGAGGATTTGCCCTTTTCGGGAGCGAGGCGGATAATATCGGGGTGAGCGCCGTGCGAGGCCTTGAGGCAGTCCGGGCAGTGGCGGCAGGGCTTTTCGTCGCCGCCGCGGCAAACGAGAGCCGAGGCGATTTTCAGAGCGATGCTGAGCCTGTCTTCAAACAGACCGCCGTCTATCAGCGCCGCGTGCGGAAATTTGCCCGACGCTATGGAAGAAGCTATTAAGTTTTCGGCATAAGAATCTTCGCTGAAACCGTTTACTTTCATGTTCTTTAAGCCTGTTCTTCTTTTTCGTCAAGAATTTCGAGATTTCTTCTTATCGTCTTTTCTCCTCTCCACGCAAACGCTCTGCCCTCAACGGGGTCGTCGGCGGTGACGTTCGCTTTTGACGAAAGGAGAAATTCATCCATTTCGGTATGCTCCGCTTTTTTGTTGAGCGGGCACACGTTTTGGCATATATCGCAGCCCCAGGCGCAGCCGGAATCTTTTATCATCCGCTTTTCACTCTCGGTGAGCTCGCCCTTTTTCTGCGTGATATATGAAAGGCATTTTTCTCGTGTGATGACTCCGCCCTTTATCGCCCCTGCCGGGCAGGCCCGCTCGCATTCGCCGCAGCCCGTGCAGCGTGACGGCGAGGGAGAGTTTGCGTCAAGGCTCATCGTGGTCACTATTTCTCCGAGAAAAACGTAAGAGCCGTATTTTTCGGTAATTAACAGGGAATTCGCGCCGAGCACGCCTATTCCCGCGCCAACCGCCGCCCTGACCTCGGGCAGAGGGGATTTGTCGGCAAAGTAAACGAAGCTCTCGCCCGGGTATTTCTTTTCGAGCTTTTCGCACGCTTCGCTCAGCCTCGCCTGAGCAACGGGATGATAATCCGCCACGGCGGCGTATTTTGAAACGTTCAGCCCTTCGTAATCCTCCTCGGGAAGAAGGTAGGGGAAGGCGAACATTATTATCGAACGCGGATTTTCGGGCAGGCGGCTCTTTGCGGCGCATTCTATCAGCCTGTCGCTGCCGATAAAGTCAAACGGGCAGATGCCCCACAGAGGAGAAACCTCCGAGAATATTTTAAACATATCAGTTAAGCACCGTCCCTCCGAACGCTATCATAACGGGAAGCGTTATTATCGAAATAAAGCTCAAAAGAGCGACCGCCTGAGAAGCAAGGGAAGTGTCCTTGTCGTATTTTGAAGCGAAAAGTATGGTGTTGTTCGCGGGAGGCGCCGCGGCGGTTATCACGAGCGTCAGCCCGAGCTCTCCGCCTATTCCGAGCAGCTTTAACGCCCCTATCATCGCAAGAGGCATAAAGAGCAGCTTAAACGCGCTCACGAGCGACAGACTCTTGAAATGGCCCGCTATGGATTTGAAATCGGTATTGGCGATGTAGGTGCCGAAAATGAGCATCGCGAGAGGCGAATTCATGGAGGCTATGGAAGAAATCGGCGAGGTTATCATCGACGGCAGGGTTATGCCCGAAACGAACACGGGCAGGCCCACAAAAACGGGAAGCACGCCGGGGTTGAGAATTATTCTTTTGAGCACGGCTCCCGCGCCTCGCTTTTCTTCGCCGCCCTTCGTCATGAGCCACACGCCGTGAGTGAAGGTAAATATCTGAAACGAGATTATCACGCACGAACAATAGAAAACGCCCGTTTTGCCCACTACCGCGTCCACGAGAGGCAGGCCCATATATCCGCAGTTGCCGTACATGCAGGCGTATTTGTAAACGGCTGCCTTCTCGGGCTTTTCTTTGCTGAAAAGAGGCAGGGAAGCGCCCGCCGCGACGGCGTGCATGAGAAGTCCGCTGCCAACGGCAATGAGCAGACCCGTGAGCGCCTGACGGCTGTATTCAAGGGTGAAAAAGCTCTCGAGTATTTTTGCCGGAGTTATCACGTAAAACAGAAGGTCGGTGCATTTTTTCGCAACGTCTTCCTTAAACACTCCTGTTTTGTCGGCAATCACGCCGATAAGAGCCATTATATAAAGCACAAGCACCTGGCTTGCGGCTACGATCACGTTTTGAAGAAACATTCAGCTATACCCGGACCTTATTTCTCGGTTTCGTTTGCCTCTTCGGCTGCGGGCTCGGCGTTTTCGTCAACCGGAGCACCGTTTTCGTCCGTGAGAACGGTATTTTTGCAAATTCTCGAAAAGACGGTAACTAACATAAACAAAGCTGTCGTCAGGTCGGATATATCCGCTCTCGAAAGCACGTATATGAGCTCGGGGTGACCCGCGAGCAGAGCGGCAAGCCTCGGCACGAAGCAGATAATTCCGAAAAGCGCGCCGATAAATCCGAACGCCGCGACCTTCCATTTAGAAGAGTCGGACTCAATGCTGCCCACGCTGCGCGCGAACGCCATGAAGAAAATGCAGTAGGCGCACAGAGCGAGCATTTCGAGAAGCAGCTCCGACACTCTCACGTAGCTCACGGTGCGTGTAAAGCGAAGCACGAGCCTGCTCAGGCTCCACATAACGGGGGCGAGAGCGAGCAGCTTATAGGCGGAGCCGTTGTTTTTGCCCGTTATGCACGCAACTCCGTAAACTATGAAGAACACGGCGGAGCAAAGCCCGAAAATGAGCGCCGCGAAAACGAGCACTTTGCCGGAATTGCTGCCGGTGGAAGCAGAGGTGACGGCGTATGCCGAAACGTCCTTGCCCATGTCGGCGTATTCTCCGTAAACGGAGGCAAAAGCTCCCGCTCCGCAAAGCAGAGACGCTATGCCCGAAACGGGCCTTTTTGAAACGGCGGCGTCAAAGCCCACCGACTTTCTCTTTATGAAAAAGCTCACGCCGAAATATATCGCCGAAAAAGCGATCAAGGCGTAAAACAGGGCTATGCCGAAATTAAACCGGGTGAAGAAGCCTCTGTAAGGCTCAACGACGGTAAAATACTGCAAAATCCTCAGCGCCGAAGCGGCAACTGCGCAAACGGCAAACACTATAGCCGGAACCGTAAGGTTCAATTTATCTTTTTTCATCCGAACAAGGCCTTCTTTCATCTGTCGGCAATGGGAACGTACTCAATGCTCTTACCAATGTTTTTGTAAGCGGGTCTTATAATCCTGCCGCCTGTCAGCAGCTCCTCGAGGCGGTGAGCCGACCAGCCGGAAATGCGCGCCAGGGTGAATATGGGCGTGTAAAGATCCTCGGGAATTCTGAGTATTTTGTAAACGAGGCCCGAATAAAGGTCAACGTTTGCGCACATGGCTTTGTCGCTGCCCTTAACCTCGGCAAACACCTCGGGGGTGAGCCTCTCTATTGCGGAAAGCAGAGTGAACTCTCTCTCAAAATCGGTGCCTGCGGAAAATTCCTCTGCTTTGGCTCTGAGTATTTTCGCTCTGGGGTCCGATTTGGTGTAAACGGCGTGGCCCATGCCGTAAACGAGGCCGGAGCCGTCGCCCGATTTTTTGCGAAGGACGTTTACGAGGCAGTCCTTCACCTCGGCGTCATTGCCCGGGTCGTTTATTTTCTCAAGCATCATGCCCGCCATTTCGGACACCTTTATGTTCGCTCCGCCGTGCTTCGGGCCCTTGAGGGCGCCTATCGCGGCGGCTATTGCCGAATAAGTGTCTGTGCCGCTGGAGGTAACTACTCTCGTCGCGAATGCGGAATTGTTTCCTCCGCCGTGGTCGGCGTGAAGCATCAGGCAAAGGTCGAGCAGCTTCGCCTCGTCGTCGGTATATTTCTTGTCGCTTCTTATTGAGCGCAGCACGGTTTCGGCTGTTGAAAGGCCGGGCACGAGAGGATGAAGATACATGCTCTTGTGATAAAACGCTCTGCGCTTTACCTGATAGGCGTAAGCCATGATAACGGGCAGCTGAGCTATGAGCTGAACGCTCTGCCTTATGACGTTTGCCGTGTCGGTGCTGTCGGGGTTGCTGTCGTAAGAATACATGGCGAGCACGGAACGCGCCATTTTATTCATAATGTTGGCGGAGGGCGCCTTCATTATCATATCTTCCGTGAAATCATCGGGCAGCTCGCGGCTCATTGAAAGAATTTCGTTAAAAGCCTCAAGATTTTCTTTTTTGGGCAGTGAGCCGAAAAGCAGAAGATAAGCCACTTCCTCATAGCCGAATCTGTTTTCGGCGATGCAGGCGTCCACGATTTTGTTTATGTCAATGCCCCTGTAATAGAGCTTGCCCTCCTTGGGGATTTTTTCACCGTCCGATATAACGTAGCCCTCAACGGAGCAAACCTTTGTAAGGCCCGCCATAACGCCCGTTCCGTCCGAATTGCGAAGTCCTCTTTTTATGTCGTATTTTTTGAAATCCGCGGGCTCTATATCGTAGCTGTCAAGCACGTTGATTCTGAATTCTCTGATTTGTTCTTCGGTAATTTTAGTTTCGATTATCGACATTGCCGTTCTCCTTTCTTAAACAAATTTTTACGGTTGACCGTCATACGGCAGGAATTAAAAAACTCTATTTTAAAATATATTTATAGATAGTAAATTATTATACTTTAAAAGTCAAAGGTTGTCAAGACTGCGCGCTCCTGCGGCGGCTGCGGCGATTTTGCCTCGGAAGAATTTCGCTTGTCGGGCAAAATAAATGTGGAAATTGCTCCCCGTCTGTGGTATTATTTGCTTTGAGAATGAGCCCTTTGGGGCGCTTAAGGAGAGGCTTATGTATCCCGAAAAGCTTGAAAAACATTTGCTCAAGGTGCAAAAGCCCGGCAGATACACGGGCGGCGAGCTCGGCAGTATCGTAAAAAGCAAAGACAGCGTTGATATTTCATACGCCTTCTGCTTCCCGGACACTTACGAAATAGGCATGTCGCACCTAGGCATGAAAATATTGTATTCTCTCGTTAATTCAAGGGAAGACGCAAGGTGCGAAAGAGTTTTTGCGCCCGACGTTGACATGGAAGAAATCATGCGGCGCGAGGGCATACCTCTTTACGCTCTCGAAAGCGGCGATTACGTTAAGGATTTTGACATAGTCGGCTTCACCATGCAGTATGAGCTCAGCTACACAAACGTGCTCAACATGCTCTCTCTCTCAGGGCTGCCCGTAAGAAGCAAAGACAGGCCCTCTCTCACCCCGGTCGTCATAGCGGGCGGCGCGTGCGTTTGCAACTTTGAGCCCATGGCGGAATTCGTTGACCTCACTCTCATAGGCGACGGCGAAGAGGTCACAATGGAGCTTATCGACCTGCTCAAGGAGTGCAAAGCGTCGGGCAAAAGCAAGGCGGAATTCCTCGAAAGGGCAGCTCAAATACCGGGCGTTTACGCGCCCTCACTCTACGACGTTTCATATAACGACGACGGCACAATATCGGCTGTAACTCCCAAAGGGAACGCTCCCGCGAAGGTCGTAAAGCGCAACGTTGCCGACCTTGACTCGATGTTCGCGCCGGAATCCTTCGTCGTGCCGTTTATAGAAACGGTGTTTGACAGAACGAGCGTTGAAATTTTCAGAGGCTGCATAAGAGGCTGCCGCTTCTGCCAGGCGGGCTTTATTTCAAGGCCGCTCAGAGAAAAATCGCCCGAAGAAGTCAAAAGGCAGTGCGAGGCGATATGCAATTCAACAGGCTACGACGAAATCTCGCTCTGCTCGCTGAGCACGAGCGATTACAGAGGGCTCGAGCCTCTGCTCACCTCAATGCTGCCGTGGGCAAACGAAAACGAAATAAACGTGGCTCTCCCCTCCTTGAGGGCGGATAATTTTCCGAAGGAGCTTATGGAGCAGCTTAACACCGTTCGCCGCAGCGGCCTCACCTTCGCGCCCGAAGCGGGCACTCAGAGGCTGCGCGACGTGATAAACAAAAACATAACCGAAGAAGAGGTGCTTTCCGCCTGCGCCCGAGCGTTTGAAGGCGGCTGGAGCGCCGTTAAGCTCTATTTCATGATAGGCCTGCCCACGGAAACGCCCGAGGATATAGAGGGCATAGCAAACCTTGCGCAGGCTGTGGTTGAGGAATACTACCGCTGCGAAAACAAGCCCAAAGGCAAGGGCGTAAACGTGAGCATAAGCGTCGCTTCGTTTGTGCCGAAGCCCTTTACTCCGTTTCAGTGGGAGCCTCAGAACACCCCGGACGAGCTTATAGAAAAGCAAGACCTTCTGATGAAGAGCGTGAAATCCCGCAAAATCACCGTGTCAAGGCACGTGCCGCGCACGAGCTTTCTCGAGGGCGTGTTTGCGAGAGGCGACCGAAAGCTCTGCGACGTTATCGAAACGGCGTGGAAAAACGGCTGCAAATTCGACAGCTGGGAGGAGCATCTCAATTTTGACGTGTGGATGGAAAGCTTCCGTCAGCACGGCATAGACCCTTATTTTTACTCCGCGAGAAAAAGGAGTTTTGACGAAATTTTGCCCTATGACCACATAGATATGGGCGTCACAAAGGAATTCCTCATGCGCGAAAACGAGAAGGCGCACGAAGGGATCACCACGCCTTCCTGCCGCGAAAAATGCTCCGGCTGCGGCGCGGCGAGGCTGAACGGAGGTGTGTGCAATGAAATGCGTAAGACTGTGGTATAAAAAGAGCGGGCTTGCGGTATTCACCTCTCACCTCGATATGAACCGCTGCTTCACCAGAGCCGTAAGGCGCGCCGACATTCCTCTCTGGTACACGGAAGGGTTTAATCCCCACCCCTACATGACCTTCCTTCTGCCCCTGCCGCTCGGCACGGCGGGCGAAAGAGAACCTATTGACATAAGGCTTACGGACGATATTTCAAACGGCGAAATCAAAGCCCGCCTTAACGCCGCTCTGCCCGACGGGCTCTCGATAACGGACGTTGCCGAGCCGAAGGACAAGGCGGATAAAATAGCCTCGGCGCTTTATGAAATAAGCCTTGAACTTGCGGGCGAAGAAGAAGCCGAAGCCTTTGCGAAAAAGGCGGACGAAATCGTTTCTTCGGGCGAGCTGAACGCCGAAAAGAAGAGCAAAAAAGGGATTAAAGCCGTTAATCTCTGCGAGATGATATTAAGATTTGAAGCCGCCGCGAATGGAAAGACGGTCGGCATTTCCGCCGTTTTGGCGTCGGGCAACAGCTCAAATCTCGCCGCAGCTTTGCTCATTGATTCGCTCGAAAAGAAAAGCGAAATCGAAATACAGAAAACGAGAATAACAAGAAAAGAAATCTACAAGGAAAATTTTGAGCCGTTTGAATAAGCTCTCGGCTTCATCCCGTTTTGCATTAAAAAACGGGTGAAAGGAGGATTGCCTTGAATAAAAAGCATAACCTGCGCGCGGCGGTCATTGCCGCCCTGCTGCCTCTGCTGCTCGCCTTGCTCTTCGCGGCATGCGGCGGAGAAACGGCGCAGCAAAGCGCGGCTTTGCCCGAATATTCCGACGAGATTACGGAAGAGGCTTCCGAAATAATCTACTCCGAAGAAAACGAGCAAGAATATGAAAGTTTACCGGAGGAAGATACGCTCACCGCAACGGCGGCTCAAACGGACTCTTTCACCGTAAACCCCGATTACACGACCACCGGCAAGGTCACCTTCCCCTCGGAAATCATCACCTCATCCTCAAAGGCCACAGCGAAAACGACCGCGAAAGGTTCGGACAAGACGACGAAAAAGAACGCGGATAAAACGACGGGAACGACGGCGGCGAAAACAAGCGAAGAAAGCGCAAAAAACGAAACTCAAAGCGGAAGGCCGTCGAGAACGACCACGACCAGGGCAGCGAGGACTCCCACGACGACCGCGGCGCCGAAAACCGACGCGTCGGAAGCTCCTGCCGATATTCCTTCTTCATCAACGAATTCGTCAACGACCAAAGCTTCGTCATCGACAACAGCGGCTCCCGTAACGACCAAAAAATCTTCGCAAAGCTCGACAACGGCTCCGAAAACTTATCAGGTGAAGGTGACGATCGACGTTAAAAACGCCTTGGCTTACGGCAAAAGCGGGCTTCCGAAAAACGGAATTTTGCTGGAAACCTACGTGCCGTGGAACGAAGGCATGACGGCGAGAGACGCTCTCGATATAGCCGCAGGAAACAATATTGACGTGGACGGCAAGCGCAATTACGTTAAATCCATAGGCGGTCTCGCCGAATTTGACTGCGGCGCCAACAGCGGCTGGCTTTACAGCGTGAACGGAGAGTTCCCCAACAAAGCGGCAAGCTCATATGAGCTTAAAAACGGCGACGAAGTAGTGTGGATTTATTCAGTTAAACCGGGCGATACCGGATATAAAAGAACAAAGCAAAAAAATTATGTTGATAAATATAGCAAGGTGCGAAAATTATACCTCGCACCTTGCTTTTCTTTTCTCCGAAATCTCTCTGCTCGTTTATTTATGTTTTTTGCTTTTCACCATTTTTCCGTCCTTGCCGTGCAACAGCACTGTCTGCGGACGGAGAAAACGCCGTCTTCATCTTAATATGCCCGCCCTCGCAAGTGCAAACAATAAGAGAACAAAGCGAAAGTGCCTCTGATTGGGACTTCCGTATTAAGCGAAGAACAAAGCAAAAAAGAATAGGAATGAAAATAGCGTGGTGCAAACAGTCAGTTTGTGCCACGCTTCTTTAATCTCTGAAATATTTTAACTCAGCGAATTATATTTTTTGCTTTTCGACGTTTTTCAGCCGAGACAACATAACTCAAACCCGCACATTTATGTGTGCCTGCAGTTTTTGTTAGGCAGATTTGGGCTCAGACGCGGCAAAAAGCGGAGGAATACTTTGTGTATTCCGAGCATTTTTAACAAAGTATGAGGTCAAATAT
>CAJOLX010000051.1 GCA_905235625.1 uncultured Clostridia bacterium | reverse complement strand
GAGTGGTCGGCTCGGGCGACACCGTTTTAAGCCAGAGCCCCGCGGGCGGTCAGACCATTCCGCAGGGCGGAGTTGTGGCGATTTACGCGACCGACAGCGACGACGCTGCCGTTGACGTGACCGTTCCCGACCTTTCGGGAATGCGCGTGAGCGAGGTCAAGAAATACGCCGCCTCGGAGGGCGTTAACGTCAGAATTTCAGGCAATTCGCAAAGCGGAGTCGTTTCTTACGATCAGAGCGTTGAGCCCGGAACCGAGGTTGAATACGGCACTATCGTAACGGTTTATTTCAAATCCTATGAAAATATCGGGGATGCAACTTAACAAAGAGCGGGCACGGAGGATAACGCAATGAAAATTTCCCGTTTGCTTGCCGGCATAAACTATACCGGCGGCTATGAAGATAAAGAGGTCGGTTTCATTACCGACAGCAGCGACAAGGTTGCCGACGGCTGCCTTTTCGTGTGCATAAAGGGCAGGCATTTTGACGGCCACACCGCAGCGGAAGCGGCGCTCGAAAACGGAGCCGTAGCAGTGGTGACCGCAAGAGATCTCGGCCTTAAAAATCAGATAATAGTGGACGACACCCGCAGGGCTTACACTCTGCTCTGCTCGGCGTTTTATTCGCACCCCGAAAGAGAGCTCAAGATGATAGGCATCACCGGAACGAACGGCAAAACGACGACCGCCTTCGTCATAAGGGAAGCGCTTGAACGTCTTGGCAAAAAGGCGGGCATGATAGGCACCGTCAAAAACGTAATCGGCGACAGAGAAATACCCGCGTCGCTCACCACTCCCGACCCAAACGAGCTTTTTTCAATGCTCAGGCAGATGCAGCAGGCAGGCTGCGAATACTGCGTTATGGAAGCTTCTTCTCAGGCGCTCGACCAGAGAAGAGTTGACGGCATAAACTTTACCTGCGCCGTTTTCACCAATTTAACGCAGGACCATCTCGATTATCACGGCGATATGGAAAGCTACATGCGCTCAAAGCACATGCTGTTTGAAAACTGCGACATAGCAGTTGTAAATATCGACGACGAAGCGGGCGCGTATATGATGCGCGGCGTTGACTGCCGCTGCGTAACTTATTCGCTCTCAAAGGACGATTGCGATTATTCGGCAAAAAACATAAAGTGCAGCGCGAAAGGCGTGCAGTATGAAATAGTTTCAAACGAGGGCATCGGCAGAATCAGCTTTCCCGTGCCGGGCGAATTCAGCGTTTATAATTCGATGGGCGCCGCAGTTTGCCTCTCGGAGCTCGGCTTTAATATGAAAGACGTTATCGAAGCCGTGTCTTCGTGCAGGGGAGTGCCCGGCAGAATGGAGGTCGTGCCGACCGACACGCCCTATTCCGTGATAGTTGACTACGCTCACACTCCCGACGGCCTTCAGAATATTCTCACCGCGCTCAGAAAGACGGCCGAGGGCAAAATAATCGCCGTTTTCGGCTGCGGAGGCGACAGGGACAGAACCAAGAGACCGATAATGGGCGAAATCGGCACGTCACTTTCCGATATAGCCGTAATCACGTCGGATAACCCGAGAACGGAAGACCCGAACGCGATTATAGAAGAAATTCTGACGGGCGTTGAAAGGCACAGAAACAAGCGCGTAATCGTTGAGCCCGACAGAACCGAAGCCATAAGAAAAGCGCTCGAGTGCGCAGGCCCCGGCGACGTCGTTGTGCTTGCGGGCAAAGGCCACGAAACTTATCAGATTTTGTCAACGGGCAAAATCCATTACGACGAAAGAGAAGTAGTCGCAAGTTTGCTTAAATGAAATGAGGAGAAGAAATGCTGCCTCTTACCTATAAAGAAGCCGCCCGCGCGGCAGGCTCCGAAACGAGCCTTGAGGGCAAATTCACTTCCGTTACCACGGACACGAGAAAAGCCGTAAAAGACTGCCTTTTCATAGCTTTGGCAGGCGAAAAATTCGACGGCCACGATTTTGCCGCCGCCGCTCTCGAAAAGGGAGCGGGCGCGGTTATGGTGGAGAGAGACCTCGGCCTCGGCGAACGCCAGATAATCGTCGGCAGCACCGGTCAGGCTCTGCTCGACCTCGCGGGATATTACAGAAGCCTTTTCAAAATCCCCGTAGTGGGCGTTACGGGCTCGGTGGGCAAAACCACCACCAAAGAAATGATTGCCGCCGTGCTCGGCTCAAAATACAAAACGCTTAAAACCGAAGGCAACCATAACAACGAGATAGGTATGCCGTTAACCCTTTTTGAGCTTGAAAAAGACCACGAAGCGGCGGTCATAGAAATGGGAATGAACCATTTCGGAGAAATATCGAGAATGACCGCGGCGGCAAAGCCCGACATCGCCGTTATTTCCAATATCGGCGTTTCTCACATAGAAAATCTCGGCTCAAGGGAAGGCATTCTCAAAGCAAAGCTCGAAATACTTGAGGGCATGAAGGGCGATTCTCCCATAGTGCTCAACGGCGACGACGATATGCTCTCAAAAGCCGACACCGGCTCTCATCCCCGCGTTTTTTATTCAGTTTCAAATTCTTCCTGCGCCTACACGGCGTTTGATATTACCTCCACAGATGACGAAACCGAATTTACAGTAGGTTTCAGCGGCGGCCCGGTCAGGGCATGCCTACCCTTTACGGGCCGCCACAACATCTACAACGCTCTTGCCGCCTGCGCGGTTGGCGAGCTTTGCGGCATAAGCGTTGAGCAGGCGCTCGAAGCCCTTAAAAATTACAAAACAACGGGACTTCGGCAAAAAATAGTAAAGAAAAATTCAATAACGTTTATCGAAGATTGCTACAACGCTTCTCCGGATTCTCAAGCGGCGGCGCTCGCCGTGCTCGGCTCAATGAATTCCGGCAGAAAGATTGCCGTGCTCGGCGATATGCTCGAGCTCGGCTCATACAGCGAAACGGCTCACAGGCTCGTCGGCAAATACGCCGCTCAAAACGGCGCGGATATAGTGTTCACCTACGGCGAGCAGTCCTTATTGACAGCCGAAAGCGCAAAGGAAAACGGAGTTAAAGACGTGAGAACGTTTTCCGACAAAAACGAGCTTGCCGCCTCTCTCGCGGGGGAGCTCAAAGAGGGCGACGCGGTGCTTTTCAAAGCGAGCCGCTACATGAAGCTCGAAGAAGTCATATATAAAGTTTTCGAAATACTTGATTTGGAAAAATAAAGCAAAAAAATCGGAAGGGAGGCGCAAAAATGGCCGATGAAAATATTGCCGCCGAGCAGCAGCAAAACGCGGAAAACAACTCCGTTATGAAGCTCGTCGGGGAAAAATTCAAAAAGTATATCGTGCCCGAATTAAAGCAGACAGTTCTCGGCCCGATGGACGTTTTGCGCTCCTTCGCAAAAGCGCCGAGATCCGTTTTCAATTTCGGCAGACCCGATTTCGTGTATCTGAGCGTAGTGCTTGCTTTGCTCGCCTTCGGCCTTGTGGTGCATTACTCCGCGAGCGGCAACGATTTAATGCAGTTTGAGCAGGTAAAATACGCTCTGATCGGCATTATCGCAATGCTTCTCGTTTCATGCGTGAGGGTTTCGGTTTATAAAAAAATGAGCAGCTTTTTTATGGCGGTTGCGCTGTTTCTCATGATAGCGGTGCTTTTTGCTCCGGTATATAACGGCACCCGCCGCTGGATTTGGCACATGCAGCCTTCCGAGCTCGGCAAGGTGGCGCTCATAATGTTTTTTGCTTATCTCATTGATAAATACCGCAAGAAAAATCACCAAACCTCAACGTTTTTTGCTTTTCTTGCTTTGACCGTATTTTTCGCGATTCTGATTTTCCTGGAGGTTCACCTTTCCGGCACCGTGCTCTTCCTTTGCATCGGCTACGCCATGATGTGGTACGGCGACATGTCGAAAAAGTGGTTTTTGGGAGTTACCGCGCTGGTCGTTTTCGCCGCTCTGCTCCTTGTGATAAAGCCCGAGATGTTTTCGCCGGTGCTAAAGGATTATCAAATTCAGAGAATAGTTATCTGGAAAAAGATTTTGTTTAACTCGGAGCTTACGGCGAAAGAAAGAATAGGCGACGCGCGGCAGGTGCTGCAGTCCATTTACGGCATAGGCTCCGGCGGAGCTTTCGGCAAGGGCTACGGCAATTCGGGCCAGAAAATAAACAACCTTTCCGAAAAAACGAACGACTTTATTTTTGCCGTTCTCGGCGAAGAATGGGGCTTTATCGGCGGATTGTTTATGCTCGCCCTGTTCGGGCTGCTCATAGTGCTCGGCATAAGAATCGCGGTTCAGAGCAGCAGCTATTACGGCACGCTCCTCGCGCTCGGCATTTCCACTCAGATGGCAATTCAGGTGCTTATAAACGTTGCCGTGGCGACCTCGCTTTTACCTAACACCGGCATCAGCCTTCCGTTTTTCAGCGAAGGCGGCTCGTCGCTGATAGTTACTCTCGCGAGTATGGGCCTTATGCTCGGCGTTTCAAAAAAAGATAAAAATGCAAAAGGTGAGAAAAATGCTTGACCATAAAAGAATTCTGATAGCGGCAGGCGGCACGGGCGGCCACATAAATCCGGCTCTGAGCGTCGCGGGCTACATTAAAGAGAAAAATCCGGACGCCGAAATAGTGTTTGTCGGCACTGCGGAAAAAATGGAAGCAACGCTCGTTCCCGAGGCGGGCTACGAGCTTAAGACCATTGAGATAAGCGGCTTTTACAGGTCTTTCAAATGGGAAGACATAAAGCACAATCTCGGCACGCTCTCAAAGCTGCTCAAGTCTTCTTTTCAGGCTAAAAAAATCATAAAAGAATTTAAGCCGGACCTCGTTATAGGCTTCGGCGGATACGTGAGCGGCCCCGTTTTGAGAATGGCTGCGAAGATGAAAATCCCCACCGCCGTTCACGAGCAAAACGCTTATCCTGGAGTTACCAACAAAACTCTCGCAAAAAGAGTTGACCGCGTGATGCTCACGAGCGAAAAGGCGGCGGACAGAATGCAATGCAAAAACCCGCCCGTCGTCACGGGTCTTCCCGTAAGAGGCGACCTTCTGAATTCCGACAGGGATAAAGCGAAGGAGGAGCTGGGCCTCGGCGGCAAGCCTCTCGTGCTTTCCATGGGCGGCTCTCTCGGAGCAAGGCCCATAAACGAAGCGGTTTTCGGAATGCTCGCAAAGAAAAAGGACGACAATGACTGCGTGTTCATGCACGCCGTGGGAAAAAACGCGGGCAGCTTCGTTCAGGATTACGCCGAAAAGGGCGTTGATTTCAGCGGCGCCGAAAATATAAGAATTTACGAATATATCGACATTCCCAAATGCCTGCCGGCGGCAGACCTCGTTATTTGCCGCTCGGGCGCCAGCACCCTCAGCGAGCTTCAGGCGCTCGGCAAGGCTTCAATACTCATCCCTTCGCCTTACGTTGCCGAAAATCACCAGTATCACAACGCAATGGCGCTTGTGGATAAAGGCGCGGCGTTCATCATAGAAGAGAAAGACCTCAATGCCGATTCTCTTACCGAAAAGGTGAATGAGCTTCTTGCAGACAGAGAGCTGCTTGAGCAAACGGGCAAAAACGCCGCGGCTATGGCAGTCACGGACGCGCGCGAAAGAATTTACGACGCACTCTGCGAATTAGTTTAAGAACAGGATGGTAATATGAAGGGCAAAAGCGCTCCGGAAAGCGTGAAAAAGTCCCCGAAAAAGCGCGCCGGCAAAAAGAAAAAAATATTCAGAATAATGCTCACGGTCATCGTGCTCGCGGCGGCGGCGCTTGCCGTTTTGGCGGCGCTGTTCTTCGGCATATTCAGAGTGAGAAATTTTTCCGTAAGAGGCAATTCTCCCTATGCGTCGGCGGAAGTTGCCGAGGCGTCGGGTATTTCGACGGGCAAAAATATTTTCCTTGCCGATTTTGCCGCCGCTAAAGAAAATATCGACTCTTCGCTTCCTCTTGCTGATAATATCCGCATTTCGAGAAAGCTGCCTTCAACCGTTATAATCACCCTCGACACGGCTCAGAGAACTTACGCTCTCGAGCTTGCGTCCGGCACTTACGCCGTTACGAACGACAGGCTGAAGGTAATTGAAATAACGGGCGAAGCGCCTGACGGAACCATGGAGGTCAAAGGCTTCCCCGCGGGCGCCGCGGTGCCGGGCAGGGAGCTTGATTATTCAATAGCGGACGGCTCCGCGGATTTAAAGCAAGTGCTTGCCGACATATCGGAGGCGGTCGGGCAGAGCGAATTTGAAAGCATAGAAATGATAAACGTTGAAAATCCCGACGGCATTTATCTTATCTATGACGGCAGAATGATAATTAAACTCGGCAAAGCGGAAGACGTTCTCAAAAAGCTCAATCTCGCGAAGAAGAGCATAGACGAAGAAAACAAGCTCTCGTCTTCGCAATACGGAATAATGGACGTGAGCACGGTCGGCAAAGCGTCGTTCCGGCCGAAAAATTATAAAGACATGCCCGAGCTTGCCGAATACGAAGAGAGCAGGCAGGCGGCGCAGGAGAGCGAAGAGCCCGCTCCGGAGGATGAAACCGACGACGAAAACGACGGCTACGACGAAGAAGACGAAAGCTACGATTATGACGATGAATAAATAAAAATGACCCCCGCAAAAAAATATCTTGTATTTTTGAGTCTGTTATGATAATATAAAAATGTCTTTATATGTTTGATGGAGGTAAATCAAATGGCATTTGAAATTGAAAACGATTTTGAGAGTGCGGTTCAGATAAAAGTCATCGGCGTAGGCGGTGGCGGCGGAAACGCAGTTAACAGAATGGTAGAAGACGGCATTCAGGGCGCGGAATTTATCGCCGTGAATACCGATAAGCAGGTTCTTGTAAAGTCCAAAGCGACTCATAAAATCCAGATAGGCGAAAAATCAACTCACGGTCAGGGCGCCGGCGGCAAGCCCGAAATCGGCAAACAGGCCGCGGAGGAGAGCAAAGACGCCATCAACGACGCTCTTAAAGGCACCGATATGGTATTCGTTACCACCGGCATGGGCGGAGGCACCGGCACAGGCGCCGCTCCCGTTATCGCCGGCCTTGCAAAAGAGGCGGGCTGCCTCACCATAGGCGTTGTTACCAAGCCCTTCAATTTTGAAGGCAAGCGCAAGATGAGCGAAGCTGTTAAGGGCATTGAGGAGCTCGCCAAAAACGTTGACTCCCTCGTTGTCATACCCAACCAGAAGCTGCTCAGCGGCGACAACAAGACCACTCACTTCAAAGACGCTTTCGCAAAAGCGGACGAAGTTTTGCTTCAGGGCGTTAAGAGCATTTCGGAGCTCATCACCGTTCCCGGATTTATCAACCTTGACTTTGCGGACGTTACCAGCGTTATGAAAGACGCCGGCTACGCTCACATGGGCGTGGGCAGAGCGAAGGGCAAAGAGAAGGCGGAGGCTGCCGCTCTCGCGGCTATTTCGAGCCCGCTGCTTGAAACTTCCATTTCCGGCGCGAAAGGCGTCATCATCTCCTTTACCGCTTCCGAGGATATCGACATTGAGGATATCGAGCACGCGGCGGATATAATCACCGAGAGCGCTCACGAAGACGCAAACATCACCTGGGGCATCGCATTCGACCCCAACCTCGACGACGAGCTTGTTATCACCGTTATCGCAACGGGATTTGATTCCGCTACCGGCATCACTCCCGCCACGACCTCCGCGTCGAGCCCGTTCTTCGCTTCTTCAAGACCCGTTTCTCAGCCCAAAGCCGAGGCTCCGAAGCCCGCGGCTCCCGTAAGACCCGTGTCCGAAGGTCCGAGCATTCCGCGCAAGACTTCTCAGGCTCCCGTTGAGGATATCAATTCCTCATCCGCTCCCTCAATTCCCGGCGCATCGTCAAAGAACGACACCGCGGCTGACGGCGCATTTTCGGACGAGCAGTTTTTCATTCAGATAAACGACCTCATTAAGAAAGACTGATCGTTAAACAACTTAACAAAATTCGGGGCGCAGAAATCTCATCTGCGCCCCGCGTTTATATATCGGGCTCAAATTTCGGCTGTCATAAGCAAATTTTTTCGGCTTTTTCTCTTGACAAACAGCGGTCTTTACTTTATACTTATAAATCGCCGTAAGATTTTTCGGCGCCATGGTGGTTATAGCTCAGCTGGTTAGAGCGCCAGGTTGTGGCCCTGGAGGTCGAGGGTTCGAATCCCTCTAATCACCCCAGTAAATAACATTACGCAGAGCGTCTCTGCTCTGCGTAATTTCAATAATAACCGTTTTTGAATATTGGGGCGTAGCCAAGGGGTAAGGCACGGGACTTTGACTCCCGCATCCGCTGGTTCAAATCCAGCCGTCCCAGCCAGAAAAAGCCTCGCTTATGCGAGGCTTTTTCAATGATGTGTTCCGCTCCCGCGGAACGTGATGTTTGGCTTCGCCAAATGATGCGCGCTGCGCGCATGATGTTTGCCTTCGGCAAGTGAAATCGGAACACATCACATCACTGCGACCATCGGGAGCAACATCATTTCGGCAGCAGCCGAAACATCATCAGCCGCCAAAGGCGGCGACTTCATTTGATGTTTCAATGGGTTCAAATCCATCTATCAAAAACCAAAATCCTTTTTTTAAACTATAAAAAAACCTCGTCGAAAGACGAGGTTTTTTCAGTTATATTCGCCTTCGGCGAGTTATATTGCGTTGCAGTTATATTGAGCTGCGCTCAGTTATATTCGCCTTCGGCGAGTTATATTGAGCTGCGCTCGGTTATATTCGCTTCGCGAGTTATATTGCGCAGAGCGCAGTTAAAAGGTGAATATAATATCGCTTTTCGCGTCAGCGAAAAATATCGCGTTTGCCGCAAGGCAAACATATCACATCGAGCGAAGGCGAGATATATCACTTTTTAATATAAACCCGCACCCTCTTACTTTTCCGCTTCTTCCCAAATCTTCAGCCTGTAGTCGTTTTCGAGAAGCAGCTTCGCAAGCTCAAAAGAGTCGTTCGGCAATTCCTTGAAGTAAACTCCGCCGGGCTCTTTGCCCGTGTCATAATGAAAATCGGAGGCGGAGGACATTCTGAGTCCGCGCTTTTTTGCCCATGCGTAAGCAATGTCGTTTGCCGAGTCGTGACCGCCGTGGCCGTTATAAACTTCCATGCCGTCAAGCAGCTCATAGTTAATTATTTTAAGACCGGGTCTGAACGGATGAGCCTGATAAACGACGAGCCCGTTCTCTTTTGCGAAGGGGTGAAACTCCTCAAGATTTTTGAATTTATGGAGCTTGTTTTCCATGATGAATTTTTCGTCAAAGCCGAAAACCAGATAGTCGTTGCCGCAGTCGAGAAAGCGGATTTCCATGCCGAGTATGACTTTGAGCCTGTCGCCCGCCGCCGCTTTCGTGCGCCTGTAGCCCTCGAGAAACTGCTCCGATTTTGCCTTCTGACCGCCTTTGAAAGAGCCGAAGTTGCCGCTGTTCATGTGGTCGGTTATGCATATTCCGTCATAGCCGAGGCCGATGTATCTTTTAACGATATCTTCCGGTTCCGTTTCGCCGCAGGAGCTGCTCGTCGCTGTGTGAACGTGAAGGTCAAACAGATATTCCATTTTTGATTTTACCTCTTTTCGTCGCCTTGGGGGAAATGCCCCCGAATTCGTAAGATATTGTACTCCTTCGAGCCGAAATAATCAATATATAGTTCTTTAAATACTTGACAAAATCTTTATGTTAGAGTAAACTATAATAAATATTTTTATTTATATATAAAATGTTTTAATTTACCATAGATAGGAGTGTATGCAAAGTGAGCGAAGCTGTTACGGGATACGTTCGCGAGGTCTGCCTCGGCAGCACTGAGGCTCTTGCGAAGCTTTACACCATGACCCTCAGGCCTTCATATTATCTTGCTCTCAAGCTTTGCGGCAATGGGCAGGATGCCGTTGAGGTCACCAAAAAGGCCTACGCAAAAGCTTTTTGCACCATTACCAAGCTCAAAAAGCCCGAAGCATTTGAAATTTGGGTAAGGCAAAACATCACCACCGTTTATAAAGATTCGGTTGATTTTACTTTTGAAGACGCCGATTCTCAGGGCGCCGAAACCGCAAAGGAGTTCCTTTCACCCGACGTTTACACAAGCCCCGCCAAAGGAGCCGCAGCCCTTCGCGCTCTCGATTCTCTGAGACCCGAGCTCAGAATGATAACCGTGCTTCACTATTACGTGAATATGCCGGTTCGTTCAATCGCGAAGTTTTTAAACGTTTCCGAAAGCACGGTCAACGCCCTTCTCGCAAAGGCGAAGGGTGAGATTTTCTCATTGTCCGGCAGCTCTCAGCCCGAGGCTGTGCCCGTGAGCGGAGTGCCCGTTTTGTCCTCTCTCATGCAGGATGAAATGTCGCAGACCGAAATTGACTCTTCCGATATAAGAGAGATGTTCGTTTATATTCAGGATATATTCGAAACGTTCAAAAATTCCGAAAGAGCCCAAAACCTTTCAGTTGACGGCAAAGCCGAAAACGAATATTTCAGCGCCCCCGGGCGCACCGAGCCGAGCGTGCCCGTAAGACGGGCTCCCGCTCCGTCGGAAATCGACGAAAGCGAAACGACCGGGCAGGTTGATTTTGACAGATTCAACGATGAGCCGCCCGCCCAAAAGCCGGCTCAAACCGGATTTGCGGGCTTTATCGCAAAGGTGCTCAACACCCGCGTAGGCGGCAAAAAGATAAAGGATTACGACCTTAAGAAAATAGGCGTTATCGCCCTTGCGGTCATAGTGGCTCTCATCGTTATTATCGCGATAGGCAAGCACACCGGCAAGAAAGAAGAAAGCGCCAATGAGTCCGTTGTTTCCGGCAGCGTAACGGCGCAGGTCAAAGAAAACGACTACAAGTGGGTAGACACCGGCTTTGAAGAGTGCTCCGAGATTTTGTTCCTTGACAATAACGCGGCGGTATTCAAATCGACCGTTACCAACAAATACGGCCTTATCGATTATAAAGGCAACGTTATTCTTCAGCCCATTTACGACGGCTTCAAGAGATGCAGCGAGGGCAGAGAATACGCTCAGGAAAACGTTTCGGCGGGAGTGAGCGCTTATCACACTCTTTACACTCTCGACGGCACCGATTATTACGTTTACTATGAGGGCGGCGTGGCTATAGCCTCCAACAATCCGCACATTAAGCACAGCTATACCCCCGCTTACCTTGACAGCAGCCTTAAATACGACGAGCGCGACCGTTATTACGAAGGCCTCGCAGCCGCTCAGAAAGACGGCAAATGGGGCTACGTGAGCATTGATAACGACAAGAAGGTCATACCCTACGAATATGAAGCGGTCAACGACCTTGACAGCGTCGCCTCCTATTCCTGTGACTACTGCAGGCCCTTCACAAACGGTCTTGCCGGCGTTAAGAAAGACGGCATGATGGGCATCATCAACACGAAGAACGACGTCATAGTTCCGTTTGAATATTCCGACATTCTCGTCGGCTCCGACGGCGTGTTCATCGCGAAGAAGGACGGCAAGTGGGGAGTTATACTCATAGGCAGCGCAATCAACACCTTCACCGGCGTTAACATTCACGTTGACGCCCAGGCGATCGACGACCCCGTCGCGAATGAAGAGAACGCCAAAACCTACATCTGCGTTGCGGATTCCGGCATTAACGTAAGAAGCGACGCCGGCGCCGAATTCCAGAAGATAG
>CAJOLX010000050.1 GCA_905235625.1 uncultured Clostridia bacterium | reverse complement strand
AGCATGCGAAGAAGAGGAATTCCTATCTGATTTTCCTTTGCGCGGGCGGGCATGATCGCATTGCTTTTGCTCGGGTAATATCCGCCCGTATAGTATCCGCCCCAAACGGTTATGCCGTCGGTGCCGAATTGCTCTTTGCAAACGCAAAACGCCGAGAGCCCGTAGGTTTCTTCAATATAGGCGAGGGAAAAAGAATCTATGCTCCAGCTTCCCGCAGCCTTCGGGTAAAAGCCGAATATCTCCTTGAACCTGCAAAAAGCGGTGTCGATAAGCTTTTTGCGCTCATCGGGCTCGTATGCGGAAAGAAAATTGACGCGGATATCCCAATCCCACGGGTATCGTCCGCGCCAAACCATTCCGGAATCTTCAACCAAAGGCTGCACGACCTCGAGCCACAGACCGGGCTCAACGTCGTAACCGGACTTAAGAAGCTCCGGATATTCCGGCTTTACGAGCGCGTCGTATTGCAAAAGCGCCGTTGAGCGAAAGCCGTATTGCCTGCAAAGGTCAAGCTCCGCCTTGAGTGTCGGAAATAAATAACTGTCGTCATCCGCCCGGGGCTCGCAGCCGCGGGCGAAATTGATAATATTCGCAATGTTTTTCATGGTGGATATTCCGCCGCCTTTCGGATATGCCCGATTTGTTTTGCCCTTTTAAGAATATATCAATATCCGTTTATTTCTTTTCTCTGCATCGCGCCGAGAATTTTGCTTCTTACGTTTCCGTATTTCTTCTCGAGCGAGGTCAAAAACTGCTTCGTTTCTTCTCTTTCGGTGTTGCCGTCCGCGGGGCAAGCGCTCTTTTTGACCGGCAGACCGAGCTTTTTCGCAACCCTCGCGCAGTCGCTTTCGCGCGCGTAAATCATCGGCCGAATTACCGTTACCCCCTTGCGATCAAGGTAAGTGACGGGCTGAAAACAGTTGAGCGTGCCGCCGTTCAGCAAATTCATCATAAAGGTTTCGGCAACGTCGTCAAGGTGATGGCCGAGAGCGACCTTGTTGCAGCCCGCTTCGAGCGCCGCAACGTTGAGAGCGCCTCTGCGCATTTTGGAGCAGAGCGAGCAGGGATTGCTCTCCTGCCTTACTTCAAAGACCAGCCTGTAAAGGTTGGTGGGCTTTACGATATAAGTTACGCCGAGCCTGCGGCAAAGCTCCTCGATTTCCGAGAAATCGCCGTCTTCGTTGTTAAAGCGCATATCTATCGTTATTGCGACTATATCGAATTTTTTCGGGTAAAAATCCCTGAGCTGCGCCATTGCCGCCAGAAGAGAGAGCGAATCCTTGCCGGCGCTTACGCCTATGGCTATTTTATCCCCGTCTTCGATCATGTTGTAATCCTGACAGGCTCTTCTCATATACCCCAAAAGCTTCTGCATAAAAACACCTACTCGACAATGACGGACTCCGCGCTCTCGCACCTGCCCGTTTTTTGATCTATTCCGAATATACAGCCGTTCAGCATGCACGGCCCCTTTGCCGCGTCAAACCTTGCGGGCATTCCCGTTCGGATGTGATTTACGGATATTTCGGGCACAACGCCGATTACGGAGTCTTTAACGCCCGTCATGCCTATATCCGTTATGAATCCCGTGCCTTTCGGCAAAATTCTCGCGTCGGCTGTCTGCACGTGGGTGTGAGTGCCGAAAACCGCGCTCACTTTGCCGTCAAGGTAATAGGCAAGAGCCGCTTTTTCGGCGGTCGCTTCGGCGTGAAAATCCACTATGACAGTTTTGCAGCTTATTTTATCGAGAATTCTGTCCGCCGCGTCAAACGGATTTTCGCTGTCTTCCATATACACTCTGCCGGCGAGATTTATAACGGCGAGCTGAGTAAAGCCCAGGTCGATCTGAGCCCACCCCTTGCCGGGAGCTTCGGAATGATAGTTTGCGGGCCTTATGATATCGGACCTTTCGTCGAGCATATCATACATTTCTTTTCTGCGAAAAACGTGATTGCCGGTCGTGATTAAGTCAACGCCGCTGTCAAACAGATATTTTGCGCTCGTCGGCGTTATGCCGTTGCCGACGGCTGAATTTTCGCCGTTCGCTATCACGAAATCAACGCCGTAAAGCTTTTTTATTCCCGGCAGCCGCTGCCTTAAAAATTCGCACCCGCTGTCGGAAACTACGTCTCCCAATGCGAGAATGTTCATACGCTTCTCCTCAAGCAAAAGGCGGAAGCCGCCAGACTTCCGCCCGAATGTTTTTTATTTTGCTATGCCCTGCGCTCTGGTTTCTCTGATGAGATTTACCTTGATTTCGCCGGGATATTCCATAGTATTTTCAATCTTTTCGGCTATGTCTCTTGCGAGAATTACCATCTGGTCGTCGCTTATCTTTTCGGGGTTAACGATAATTCTGACTTCTCTGCCCGCCTGGATGGCGTAAGCTTTGTCAACTCCTTCAAACCCGGTGGTAACCTCTTCAAGCGCCTGAAGACGTTTGATGTAATTCTGAAGGTCTTCGCGTCTTGCGCCGGGCCTTGCCGCCGAAATGGCGTCCGCCGCCTGCACGAGAATTGCCGTTATGCTCTTGGGTTCAACGGCGCCGTGGTGAGCCTCAATGGCGTTAATGATGACGTCGTTTTCTTTGTATCTCTTGGCGAATTCAACGCCGAGAGAAACGTGAGTGCCTTCCATTTCATGGTCGAGCGCTTTGCCTATATCGTGGAGCAGGCCGGCTCTCTTGGCGCTCTTAACGTCGGTGCCGAGCTCGGTAGCCATAAGGCCCGCTATGTAGGAAACCTCAAGCGAATGGTTGAGCACGTTTTGACCGTAGCTGGTGCGGTATTTGAGCTTGCCGAGCAGCTTAACTATCTCGTGGTTAACGTTGTTGACGCCCGCCTTGATAACTGCCTTTTCACCGGTTTGCTTAATGGTCTGCTCAACCTCGCGCTTTGACTTTTCATAAAGCTCTTCTATTCTTGCCGGGTGAATTCTGCCGTCTTGAATGAGCTTTTCGAGGGTGAGCCTTGCCACCTCTCTGCGAACGGGGTCAAAGGACGACACGGTGATTGCTTCGGGCGTATCGTCGATTATCAGATTAACTCCCGTTATCATTTCGAAGGTGCGAACGTTGCGGCCTTCTCTGCCGATTATTCTGCCCTTCATGTCGTCATTGGGAAGGGCGACCGTGGAAACGGTGGTCTCCGCCGAATGATCCGCCGCGCAGCGCTGAATTGCCGTTGAAATGATTTCCGCCGCGATAGCGTCCGATTCTTCTTTCGTTTTCTGAGTGTACTCCTGAATTTTGACCGCTTTTTCGTGGTCGAGCTTATCGTCAAGCATGCTGAGAATGTGAGCTTTTGCCTGCTCCTGGCTGAAACCGGATATTCTCTCCAGGTTTGCCATTTCGGCATTCTTGAGCCTTTCAAGCTCTTCAAGCTTAGCGTCGGCATTCTTTATTTTGCCGTCGAGCACCTCTTCTTTCTTCTCAAGGTTGTCTGTCTTTTTGTCAAGATTTTCTTCTTTCTGGTTAAGACGTCTTTCGAGCCTTTGCACTTCCGAGCGTCTTTCGCGAAGCTCTTTTTCGGTTTCGGAGCGCTGTTTGTGTATTTCGTCCTTCGCCTCAAGTATCGCTTCTTTCTTCTTTGCTTCCGCGGCGGTCATCGCTTCGCTGACTATTTTGTTCGCTTCTTTTTCAGCCGAGCCGATGGTCGCTTCCGCAACTTTCTTTCTATGAGCAACGCCTATGAAATAACCGGCGATAATGCCGACGACTATTCCTATGGCGATACCAATCAGAATTTTTACCAAGCTTTTTCCTCCTTTACCTGAAATTCTGACGCGGCAAAAAACCGAAAAGCCGAGTTTTCGGAGCGCCGCCATATATGTTTTGCACAATAAAACAGTATGAATGTTGTATTTTCTGAGCAAAATACACCATTGTCCTAATAATACAATCAAAAAGGGTCAATGTCAAGTTTTTATTCATATTTTGTGTAATATTTGCATAAAATTTATTGACAATAACTATATATAGTGATAATATAATGTGCATAACAAAAACCGTGAAGCAGAAGCGTTTTGCTCCCGCGCGGGTATCAGAGAGCCTCCCTCAGCTGTGAAAGAGGTTATCCGCCTGCAAAGCGTACCACTGCCGAGTGCTGCCGAAATAAGGCTTGCCGTATGGCTGCGTTAAAGCCGCCGCTCAAAGCGGCAAAGTGCCGGCATTTTGCCGGAATTCGGGTGGAACCGTGGGAATTATATCTCATCCTGTTTATCGGGATGAGATTTTATTTTTTCAGTTTCAGGTTTGAAAGGAAGGAAGACAGATATGATCAAAGTTACTCTCAAGGGCGGAACGGTCAAGGAGCTTGAGCCCGGCATAACCGCCGCCGAAATAGCCAAAAGCATAGGCGAAGGGCTTTACAAGGCCGCGTGCGTTTGCAAAATTAACGGCGAAACGCGCGATTTGAGAACCCCCGTTACCGAGGACTGCGAGCTGCAGATACTCACCTTTGACGACGAAGAGGGCAAGAGGACTTACCGCCACACCGCCTCTCACGTGCTCGCTCAGGCAGTCAAAAGGCTTTTCCCCTCGGCAAAGCTTGCGATAGGCCCCGCCGTTGACAACGGATTTTACTATGATTTTGACGTTGACACCCCGTTTACGGCGGATGACGTTGAAAAAATAGAAGAAGAAATGCGCAAAATCGTAAAAGAGGATTTGCCCATCGAATATTTTGAAATGACCCCCGACGAAGCGGTTGCGCATTATGAGGCTCTGGGCGAAATATACAAGGTTGAGCTCGTTAAGGAGCACGCTCAGAAGGGCGAAAACATCAGCTTTTATAAGCAGGGCGAATTCGTCGAGCTCTGCGCCGGCCCTCACCTTATGTCCACCGGCAGGGTAAAGGCTTTCAAAATCACCTCCTGCACCGGCGCATATTGGAGAGGCAACGAAAAGAACAAGATGCTTCAAAGAGTTTACGCGACCGCGTTCACCAAGAAGGACGAAATGGAAGCATACCTTCAGTCTCTCGAGGAAGCGAAAAAGAGAGACCACAACAAGCTCGGCAGAGAGCTTCATCTCTTCACCACGGTCGACTATATAGGCCAGGGCCTGCCCATCCTGCTGCCCAAGGGCGCGAAGGTCATTCAGATACTTCAGCGTTTCGTTGAAGACGAAGAGGCGCGCAGAGGCTGGCAGCTCACCAAAACCCCCTATATGGCAAAGAGCGACCTTTACAAAATCTCCGGCCACTGGGATCACTACAAAGACGGCATGTTCGTTCTCGGCGACGAGGAAAAGGACGACGAGGTCTACGCCCTTCGCCCGATGACCTGCCCGTTCCAGTATCAGGCTTATCTCAACGAGCCCCGTTCTTACAGAGATCTGCCCCTCAGATATGACGAAACCTCTACCCTTTTCCGCAACGAGGCTTCCGGCGAAATGCACGGGCTCATCAGAGTGCGCCAGTTCACCATTTCGGAAGGTCACCTCATGTGCAGGCCGGACCAGCTTGAGGACGAATTCAGAAACTGCCTTGAGCTCGCGATTTATATGCTCAAAACTCTCGGCCTTTATGAGGACGTTTCCTACAGATTTTCACAGTGGGATCCAAATGACAGAGACAAATACATCGGCACCGAGAAAGACTGGGACGACGCTCAGGGCGCAATGCAGAGAATACTTGACGACATCGGCATAGATTACAAAATCGGCATAGGCGAAGCGGCGTTTTACGGCCCGAAGCTTGACATTCAGATTAAGAACGTTTTCGGCAAAGAGGATACGCTCATCACCATTCAGATAGACCAGATGATAGCCGAAAAATTCGATATGGTTTACACCGATTCGGACGGCGTCAAGAAAAACCCCATCATCATTCACCGCACCTCGATAGGCTGCTACGAGCGCACGCTCGCTCTGCTCATTGAGAAGTACGCCGGCGCGTTCCCGCTCTGGCTCGCTCCCGTTCAGGTGAAGCTGCTGCCCATAGCCGACAGACACCATGACTACGCCTACGAAATCAAAGCGAAGCTCGAAAAAGCGGGCATTCGCTGCGAGGTTGACGCGAGAAACGAGAAGATCGGCTACAAGATAAGAGAAGCCCAGCTCGAAAAAGCGCCCTACATGCTTCTTATGGGCGACAAGGATATTGAAGCCTCCGTCGTTTCCGTCAGAAAGAGGGGCGAGGGCGATATCGGCGCAATGAGCGTTGACGCCTTCCTCGAGAGCGCGCTTGCGGATATCGACAGCAAGGTCATCTGGTAAACCGAAGCCGTCATCAAAGCGGATGTGCCCAAAAAATATCCGTTTTTTCATAAATAAATATTTACAAAGCGAAACTACAATGGTAAAATATCTTTTGGCAAATTTTATTCTAATGTAGGAGGAATATCAAACTATGTCCAGACAAAAGAAGACTATGGACGGCAACAACGCCGCCGCATACGTCTCATACGCATTTACAGAGGTCGCGGGCATTTACCCCATCACGCCCTCAAGCCCTATGGCGGATTATGTTGACCAGTGGTCGGCACAGGGTGTAAAAAACATTTTCGGCACCACCGTTAAGGTTGCCGAGATGCAGTCCGAAGCAGGCGCGGCAGGCACCGTTCACGGTTCTCTCGCGGCGGGCGCCCTCACCACGACCTACACCGCTTCTCAGGGTCTGCTTCTTATGATTCCCAACATGTACAAGATCTCCGGCGAGCTTCTTCCCGGCGTGTTCCATGTTTCCGCGCGCTGCGTAGCTTCACACGCGCTCAACATTTTCGGCGATCACTCCGACGTTTACGCCTGCCGTCAGACCGGTTTCGCAATGCTTGCAGAAACCAATCCGCAGGAAGTTATGGACCTCGGCGCAGTGGCTCACCTCGCAGCCATCAAGGGCAGAGTGCCTTTCATCAACTTCTTCGACGGCTTCCGTACCTCTCACGAGCTGCAGAAAATAGAAGTATGGGATTATGAGGACCTCAAGGAAATGTGCGATATGGACGCTGTTGAAGCGTTCCGCAAGCGCTCCCTCAACCCCGAAAGACCCGTTATGCGCGGCTCTCACGAAAACGGCGACATCTTCTTCCAGCACAGAGAAGCGTGCAACGCTTATTATGACGCTCTTCCCGCTATCGTCGAAGAGTATATGGACAAAGTAAACGCCAAGCTCGGCACCGATTACAAGCTCTTCAACTACTACGGCGCTCCCGACGCGGAGAAGGTCATAGTCGCTATGGGCTCCATCTGCGACGTAGCGGAAGAAGTTATAGATTATCTCAACGCAAGAGGCGAAAAGGTCGGCCTTGTTAAGGTTCGCCTTTACAGACCGTTCTCGGCAGAAAAGCTTGCCGAAGCCATCCCCGCAACCTGCAAGAGAATAGCCGTTCTTGACAGAACCAAAGAGCCCGGCTCACTCGGCGAGCCTCTTTACCTTGACGTTGTTGCCGCTCTTGCCGCAACCGGCAGGCAGGATATCAAGGTTGTCGGCGGCCGTTACGGTCTCGGCTCAAAGGATACTCCTCCTTCAAGCGTATTCGCGGTTTATGACGAGCTTGCGAAGGAAAATCCCTCTCACAACTTCACCATAGGTATCGTAGACGACGTTACCAATCTTTCACTCGAAGAGAAGCCCGCTCCCAACACCGCTGCGGAAGGCACAATCGAGTGCAAGTTCTGGGGTCTCGGCGGCGACGGCACTGTCGGCGCAAACAAAGACTCCATTAAGATTATCGGCGACCATACCGACAAATACGTTCAGGCGTATTTCCAGTATGACTCCAAGAAGACCGGCGGCATCACCATTTCTCACCTTCGTTTCGGCGACAAGCCCATAAAGAGCCCCTATTACATTAATAAGGCTGACTTCGTTGCCTGCCACAACCCCTCTTACGTTGAAAAGGGCTACAAGATGGTCAATGACGTTAAGCCCGGCGGCGTGTTCCTCATCAACTGCCAGTGGGCTCCCGAGGAGCTCGGCGAAAAGCTCAACGCAGAGGCGAAGAGATATATCGCCAACAACAACGTTCAGCTTTACACCGTTAACGCTATCAAGCTCGCTTCCGATATAGGCCTCGGCAAGAGAACGAACACCGTTCTTCAGTCCGCTTTCTTCTCACTCTCCAAGGTTCTGCCCGAGGAAGAGGCAATCGGCTACATGAAAGAAAAAGCCCAGAAGTTTATGAAGAAGGGCAAAGAAGTAGTTGAGATGAACGAGAAGGCAATCGACGCCGGCGCTACCGCTTACGTTAAAATCGACGTGCCCGCAGAGTGGGCAAACGCCGTTGACGCGGCAGGCGAAGCAAAGGCAGAGAGCGCAAGCAAGCTCGAGAAGCAGGTTGAAAACATCATGAAGCCCGTTGGCCTTATGGACGGCGACGCTCTTCCCGTTTCCGCCTTCAAAGACCATGCCGACGGCACCTTCGAGCAGGGCGCTGCCGCTTATGAGAAGCGCGGCGTAGCCGTTCTCGTGCCCGAATGGGATGCCGAGAAGTGCGTTTCCTGCAACCAGTGCGCATTCGTTTGCCCGCACGCTACCATCCGTCCCTTCGCCCTTGACGAGGCTGAAGCTGCCGCTGCTCCCGAGGTGCTCAAATCCAAGGAAATGCGCGGCAAGCCATACAGATTCACAATGGCTGTTTCTCCGTTTGACTGCATGGGCTGCGGCGTCTGTGTCGGCGTTTGCCGCCCCGGCGCCATCAAGATGGTTCCCCGTGAGAGCCAGGATGCTCAGCAGGCAGCGTTTGATTACTGCGTAGCAAACGTTACCGAAAAGAAAGACCTCACCGAAAAGATCACCGCCGTTTCGAGCCAGTACAAGCAGCCTCTGCTTGAGTTCTCGGGCTCCTGCGCGGGCTGCGCGGAAACCTCCTACGCCCGCCTTATCACCCAGCTCTTCGGCGACAGAATGTATATCTCCAACGCCACCGGTTGTTCGTCCATTTGGGGCGGCCCCGCGGCAACTTCACCTTACACCGTTAACAAAGAGGGCAAGGGCCCCGCATGGGCAAACTCCCTGTTTGAAGACAACGCAGAGCACGGCTACGGCATGTATCTCGGCCAGAACGCCATTCGCAACAGCCTCATCTCCCGCATTGAAAAGATAGCCGCGAAAGAAGACGCTCCCGCAGATCTCAAGGCGGCGGCTCAGGCTTATCTTGACACTAAGGATGACGGCGAAGCTAACGGCGAAGCGACCAAGGCTCTCGTTGCCGCTCTCGAAGCGACAGGCTGCGAATGCGACAACTGCAAAGCCATTCTCGACAGCAAAGAGTATCTTGCCAAGAAGTCCATCTGGATCTTCGGCGGCGACGGCTGGGCTTATGATATCGGCTTCGGCGGCGTTGACCACGTGCTTGCAAGCGGCGAAGACGTAAACATCATGGTGTTTGATACCGAGGTTTACTCCAACACCGGCGGACAGGCTTCCAAAGCCTCCAATATCGGCCAGGTCGCTCAGTTCGCTGCCGCGGGTAAAGCGGTTGCGAAGAAGAGCCTTGCCGAGATAGCGATGAGCTACGGCTACGTTTACGTTGCTCAGATAGCCATGGGCGCAAATATGAATCAGACTCTCAACGCTCTGCGCGAGGCTGAGGCTTATCACGGCCCCTCAATCGTTATCGCTTACGCTCCCTGCGAGATGCACTCCATCAAGGGCGGCATGACCAACTGCCAGGCTGAAATGAAGAAGGCTGTTGACTGCGGCTACTGGAATATGTTCCGCTTCAACCCCGCTCTTAAAGCCGAGGGCAAGAATCCGTTCACCATCGATTCCAAGCCCGCTACCGAGAGCTACAGAGACTTCATCATGAACGAGGCGCGTTATTCACAGCTCACCCGCTCCTTCCCCGAGAGAGCAGAAGAACTCTTCACCAAGGCTGAGATTACCTCCGTTGAGAGATATAACCACCTGCTCAAGCTCAAAGACCTCTACGCTCCCGCAGAATAATTCAAAACCTCATAACTTTCATCCCCCTGCTTTCACAAAAAAGCAGGGGGATGTTTTTAATCTATTGATGCAAAAGCGGCAGAAAAACGCCGTGTATATCTCAGCTTGTGTTTTTTATGAATTGACGGCTGTGCCGTCATGATTTGCCGCTTTGCGGCATGATTTGGCTGGCGCCATGATTTCTCGCTTTGCTCCATGATTTGCCGCTTTGCGGCATGATTTGGCTGTCGCCATGATTTGCACTTTGCGCATGAATTGAATTACCGCACGGGCAATTCATGTGCCAAAGGCACAATTCATGACCGCAGGTCAATTCATGCACGCAGTGCAATTCATGACCTTTTATCGGATTTTACCTAAACTGTCGGCATTAAGCCAAAAATCAAGCAGGGCGCAAGCTCAAGCCGCGCCCTGCCGAAGAAAGGGATTTATAATTGATAAAATTATTTCGCTCAGAAATCGATATATTTGCCGACAAATTCCTTTACCGTGCCCCAATAGAGCTCGGGGTCAACGTAAACGGAAATGGCGTGAGACGCGCCCTCTACGGTGAGCATCTGCTTATCCGGCGCGCCGCAAGCCTCATAGAGAGGCTCCATCATTGAATATGGCACGAAGGTGTCCGCGTCGCCGTGGATAAAGAGCGTGGGGGTTTTGGAATTAACGACAGCTTTAATGGGAGAAGCGTCTCTGAAATCAAAGTTGCCTCTGAGCTTTGAAACGATATTTGCGCTCATAACGACCGGAGCCGCGGGAAGGTGCATCATGGGGCCCACCTGGCTTGCGTATTCATCCCAGCAGGAAGTATATCCGCAATCGGCAACGGCTGCGACAACGTTGGAGGGCAAATCCTCTCCGGTGGTTATCATGGTGGTAGCCGCGCCCATTGAATGGCCGTGAAGCACTATTTTAGCGTCTTTGTTCTTTTCGAGCACATAGTCGATCCAGTCAAGCACTATGAGCTTGTCTTTGTATCCCATGGTGGTGTAGCTGCTCTTATCGGGGCCGTGGCCGACCATGAACGGCACAACAACGTTAAAGCCGCGCTCGTAATAATTCTTGATATAAACAGCCATGGTCTTGGGCGTGTCGGTGTATCCGTGGTTGATTATCGCCCATTTATCGGTGGGGTCATCTTGGAAATAAACCTTCGCGTAGGTCTGCCTCTGAAGGCGCATCGAGTAAAACTCAACGTTGCCGCCCGTCATTTCGTCAAACCAGTCGTTTGCCTCGTGCAGAATGGTGCACTGCTCAAAGAATTTCTCTTTTTCCTTGTCGTTGAAAATGCCGGTCGCGTTGAGCTTGTTGTGAAAATCAATGTTTACGAAAGTCTCGTAAATCAGCTCGCCGGCGGCGAGATAGGCAGCGCCCGCGATTGCCGCGCCCTTCAACGTTTTTTTGACCGCTTTGTTCATTTATTATTCTCCCTTCGGTAAGAATTTTTCTATCGCTTCGCCCACTCCGCCCTCGGCATTGGATAAAGCCACATAGTCCGCTATGTCCAAAACCTTTTGCTGAGAGTTGGATACGGCAACGCCTATGGCTGCCGCTTTGAGCATATCAATATCGTTTTCGCTGTCTCCGAATGCCATGGTACATTCCGGCGAAATGCCGAAATAATCGAGCGTCGACTGCATTCTGAGAGCTTTGTTGTTGCCCGCCGTTACGATGTCGTAATAGGTCGGGAATTCGTAAACCTGCATATCGCGCCTGAGCTCTTTTATCAAATCGGGTGAAAAGCTCTTGCTCACCGCCACGACCTGTATGTTATCGTTTTGCGTGTTTTCAACAAGGCTTTCATAAGTAGGGCTGTCTATCTCGGACCTTGAGAGCAACTTTCGCCTGCCGGGGATTATGTAGCTGCCCGAAAGCCCTTCAAAAACCGCCCAGCAGCTTTCGTC
>CAJOLX010000049.1 GCA_905235625.1 uncultured Clostridia bacterium | reverse complement strand
GTGCTCGTAATACTTACCGACATCACCAACTACGCCGACGCTCTGCGTGAGGTTTCCGCCGCGCGCAAGGAAGTGCCCGGCAGACGCGGTTACCCCGGATATATGTACACTGACCTCGCGAGCATTTACGAAAGAGCCGGCAGGCAGAAGGGCAAGGACGGCAGCATCACGATGATTCCCATCCTTACAATGCCCGAGGATGACAAAACTCACCCCATCCCCGACCTTACGGGCTACATCACCGAGGGTCAGATTATTCTTGACCGAGAGCTTTACAGAAAAGGTATAAATCCGCCCATCAACGTGCTCCCCTCCCTCTCCAGACTTAAGGATAAGGGCATTGGCGAAGGCAAAACGAGAGCGGACCATTCCAACACGATGAACCAGCTCTTCTCGGCTTACGCCAGAGGCAAGGACGCGAAGGAGCTCATGGTCGTTCTCGGCGAAGCGGCACTTACCGATATGGATAAGCTCTATGCCAAATTTGCCGATGAATTTGAAAAAATCTACGTTTCTCAGGGCTTTGAAACCGACAGAAGCATTGAAGAAACTCTGACAATCGGCTGGCAGCTTCTCTCCATTCTTCCCAGAAGCGAGCTCAAGAGAATAAGCGACGGCTTCCTTGACGAATATTACGGCAAGGTCTGATTGCAAAATATAAAGAAAGGAACGATTCGGGCATAAAAGCGAAAACAATCCGCTTTTTGCGTGAAAAACGGGTCGTTTGGCGATATTTATGGCAGTAATGAACGTTAATCCCACGCGCATGGAGCTTACGAACCTTAAGCGTAAGCTCGTAACGGCGCGCCGCGGTCACAAGCTGCTCAAGGATAAGCGCGACGAGCTTATGCGCCGCTTCCTTGAAATGGTGAAGGAAAACAAAGCCTTGAGAATAGAGGTTGAAGAAGGCATTAAACAGGCGAACGTCGCAATGAGCGTTGCAAGATGCGTTATGAGCGACAAGGCGCTTGACGTTGCCCTCATGCTCCCCACGCAGGAAATGCAGATAGACGTTTCCGAAAAGAACGTGATGAGCGTGCTCATCCCCGAATTTGACGTTAAATTCAGAACGGCGGATGAAAACGACATTTATTCCTACGGCTTTGCCGAAACCTCCGGTGACCTTGACGCAGCGGTAAAAGCGCTTTCGGATATAATGCCCAAAATGATTAGGCTCGCCGAAATCGAAAAATCCTGCCAACTCATGGCTGATGAAATAGAAAAAACGCGCCGCAGGGTCAACGCCCTTGAGCACGTTATGATTCCTCAATATGAGGAAACGATTAAATATATCACCATGAAGCTCGACGAAAGCGAAAGAAGCACCACGACAAGGCTCATGAAGGTCAAGGACATGATGCTCGCCGAAGCGCATAACTATAACTGATTGCAAGGAATTAACCAATAAAGAGCAAAACGCACCCGGCAAATGCCGGGTGTTATTTTTTGCCTGAGATTTCAGAGAAAATCCCGCGCGGCGTAAAGCCACGCGGGAATATTTATCAAGCGTAACCAACTGATATGGCAAAATAGAGTATTGCGACCGAAATCGCAAACTCAATAAGAAACAGTTTCCACATATATTTGAGCCATTTGCCGTAGGAAACGTTCACGAGGCCTATGGCGATTATCATAATGCCGCTGGTGGGGAAAAGAAGGTTTGTAAATCCGTCCGCCATGCAGTAGGACAGCACGACGGTGTTGCCCGAAATGCCGACAAGGGTCGCAAGCGGAGCGACTATAGGCATAATGAGAAACGCCTTTGCGGTGCTCGAGCCGATGAAAAATTCAAGCAGCATGACGAAACCAAACAGAAGCAGCACTGCCGTAAACGGCGACATGCCCGAAATGAGCGAATAAACCTTGAAGAGGATGGTGTGGATTATCATGCCTGCGTCAAGAATGTAGGTAATTGCGAGAATGAAGAAAATGAGGGGAATTGCGGGGGCTATGGTTTTCACGCCCTTGATGAAGCCGTTTGCGAGGTCTTTGCCTCGAAGGCCCGTCTTATAGCCCGCGAGAAGGCCGCCGAGAGTGAAAAGAATCGCCATGCCCGGCAGAGAGAGCGACCCGCTCAGTGAAAAGGCAAAATCGAGCACGATGCAAACGAGCACGAGGCCGATGCAAATCACAAACGCTCTCGTCGCTTTTTTGAGCCCTTCGTCATTAAGGACCGCCTCGGTGTCGTCAAGCTTATACTTATTTCTCATCTCTTCATCGGTTTCGCGGCTGATTGATTTGGAAGGGTCCTTTTCAATCTTTTTGGCGTAAGCGATAATGAAAGCGGTGAGAGAAATATAAACGAGCGCAAAAGTGATTATACGCAGCCAAAGGCCCGAGAAAACGGGCACGCCCGCGAGCTTTTGCACCGTGATAACGTTAAACGGGTTAAAGGTCGCCGCCGTGAAACCGAAAGCGACAGCCACAAGGCTTATGGAGATGCCGACTAAACTGTCCCACCCGAGAGCGAGCGACACCGCAACTGCAATGGGCACAAGGGTTACGGACTCTTCAAGTATGCCCGCCGTTGAGCTCAGCAGCATGCAGATAAACACCATTGCGCAGATAAGAAAATACTTTTTCTTTTCAAATTTCTTAATGACGGACGCCATTATGTAGGTGAGTATTCCCCTGTCGTCAAGCACAAAAAAGGTGCCGCCGATAAGCACGATAAATAGGATTATCGCAATGCCCGTCATTATGTTTTCTGAGCCGAAAACAAGGATGAACGAAGCGGGAATTTTCCAAACCGGCATTCTGAAATCTATTTCGTGATAAGTGCCGTCGATTATTGAATTGCTCACATTGTCGGCGATGGCTTTAATATCTTTTTCTCTGTCGCTGCCCTCCATTACGGCAACGTTAACGCCGTATTCGGCAAGCTTTATGAGATATTCGTCGCGGCTCACCTTTTCGCTTCCGTTTATCTCGTAAACGGAATCCGCTGCCGCAAAAGTAAAGACCGAGCCGTCTTTGAGCCTGTAAGTGCTGTCGGGGTAAGAATAATATTCGCCCCTCGGCACAACCTGGGTTATCACGCCGGCGAAAATGAGTATAGCCGAAAGGATAACAAGAAGCCCTAAAATAGTCTTTTTGTTAAGGTGAAGGCCCGACTGCTCGCCGTTTTTTTCTTTTTCAGCCAAAAAATCACTCCCCTGATTTTGAAAGCATCCGCAAAAATGCGGGCGCCTGCCGTAATACCAATGTATTATATCATCATCGGGGGAGCGTTGCAATAGTATTATTATTCGTTTTTAAAAGAAATATCCGCATTTTGCCGCCGAAATTCACGCATAATCGCTCTAATATGCGGATTAAATGAATATTTTACTCCTTGAGCGAAGCGGTGAGTCCTTCGCCGTCAAAGTCGATAACTATCGAGCTTGAGGGCGCGGGGTCGTCGGCAATGATGATCTTGGCGCAAAGAGTTTCGACCTTGCTCTGAATAAATCTCTTGAGCGGCCTTGCGCCGTAAACCGGGTCGTATCCTTCGCGGGCGATATAATCCTTTGCGCTGTCGGTAATTTCAAGACCGAGCTGCCTTTCGGCAAGTCTCTCTTTAAGAGAAACTATCTGAAGGTCGATTATGCCGGCAATATCGTCGCGCGTGAGAGGCTTGTAAAACACGGTTTCATCAATTCTGTTGAGGAATTCCGGCCTGAAGCTCTGCTTGAGCAAAGTGTTCACCGCGCTGCGGGCGTCGGGCGAAATTTCTCCGTCTTCAATCCCTTCGAGAATTATATCGGAGCCGAGATTTGAAGTGAGAATGATGATAGTGTTTTTAAAATCGACCGTTCTGCCTCTGCTGTCGGTTATTCTGCCGTCGTCAAGCACCTGCAGCAAAACGTTGAAAACGTCCGGATGCGCTTTTTCAACCTCGTCAAACAGCACCACGGAATAGGGCCTGCGCCTTACCGCTTCGGTGAGCTGGCCTCCTTCATCGTAACCTACGTATCCCGGAGGCGCTCCTATGAGCCTTGATACGGAGTGCTTCTCCATATATTCGCTCATATCTATTCTCACCATATTGTGCTCGTCGTCAAACAGCGCCTGAGCGAGAGCCTTCGCAAGCTCCGTTTTGCCCACGCCCGTGGGGCCGAGGAAAAGGAACGAGCCTATGGGCTTTGACGGATCTTTTATGCCCGCCCTCGAGCGGAGAATGGAGTCGCACACCTTTTGAACCGCTTCATCCTGCCCGATAACTCTCTCGTGAAGAATTGAATCGAGCCTGAGCAGCTTTTCGCGCTCGCCCTCCATGAGCTTTGACACGGGCACACCGCTCCAGCGTGAAACGATTTTTGCTATCTCTTCGTCGGTTACTCTGTCTCTGAGCAAAGCCGATGAGCTTTCCGCTCCGCTCTTAAGCTCCTGCTCTTCAAGCTCTTTTTTGAGCGCGGGGAGCCTGCCGTATTTGAGCTCTGCGACGGTTTCAAGGTCATATTCGCCCTGAGCCTTTTCGATTTTGGCGTTAACGGCTTCTATTTCTTCGCGAAGCTCTCTTACTCTGCCGATTGAATTTTTCTCATTATCCCACCTTGATTTAAGCTCGTTGAAGGCGTCTCTTTGCTCGGAAAGCTCTTTCCTTATGTTTTCAAGCCTTTCCTGCGAAAGACGGTCGGTTTCCTTCTTGAGCGCCGCCTCTTCGATTTCGAGCTGCATTATTTTGTGAGATATTTCGTCAAGCTCGGCAGGCATTGAGTCTATCTCCGTTTTGATTGAGGCGCACGCTTCGTCCACGAGGTCTATCGCCTTGTCGGGCAAAAATCTGTCTGAAATATATCTGTCTGAAAGAGTTGCGGCGGCAATCAGAGCGCTGTCTTGAATTTTCACGCCGTGATAAACCTCGTATCTTTCTTTAAGGCCCCTGAGAATGGAAACGGTGTCTTCAACGGTGGGCTCGGCAACAACTACGGGCTGAAAACGCCTTTCGAGCGCGGCGTCCTTTTCAATATATTGCCTGTATTCGTTTAAAGTGGTGGCGCCTATGCAGTGGAGCTCGCCTCTTGCGAGCAGGGGCTTTAGAATATTGCCGGCGTCCATGGCGCCGTCCGTTTTGCCCGCGCCGACGATAAGATGCAGCTCGTCGATAAACAGAATTATTCTGCCGTCGCTTTTTTGCACCTCGGTGAGCACGGCTTTGAGCCTTTCTTCAAATTCGCCCCTGTATTTCGCGCCGGCAACGAGGGAGCCCATATCGAGCGAAAAGACGGTTCTGTCCTTGAGCCTTTCGGGCACGTCGCCCTTTGCTATCCTTATCGCAAGCCCCTCCGCTATGGCTGTTTTGCCGACGCCCGGCTCGCCGATAAGGCAGGGATTGTTTTTGGTTTTGCGCGAAAGAATTCTTATAACGTTTCTTATTTCTTCGTCTCTGCCGATAACGGGGTCCAGCTTTTGCTGCCTTGCCGCTTCGGTCAGATCTCTGCCGTATTTTTTGAGCGCGTCGTAAGTGTCTTCGGGATTGTCTGTCGTAACGTTTCTGTTGCCTCTAACGTTTTTGAGCGCCTCAAGAAAGCTGTCGTAAGTGATGCCGAATGACCTGAGAGTTTTCTTAACGAAAGGATCGGCCTTTGAAATAATACCGAGCATAATATGCTCAACCGATACGTAATCGTCTTTCATTTTTTCGGCGCATTTTTCCGCTTCGTCAAGGGCGGAAGCGGCGCTCGCCGATAAATACATATCTCCGCCCGAAACGGAGGGATAAGAAGAAATTTCTGACAGCACGGTGTTTGTCAAAGACGGCAGGCTTGCTCCCATGCTCTCGATAAGAGTGCCTATAAGTCCGTTTTCCTGGCAGAGAAGAGCATAGAAAATGTGAGCCTGTTCAAGCTGAGAGTTGGAATGCTCGGAAGCCGTTTTTTGAGCGAGAGTTACGGCTTCAAGGCTCTTTTGAGTGTATTTTTGAGTGTTCATGGCTTTGCCTCCTCCATTGGAATTTTACAGCATAATACTAAATCACCGTTGTGAATAAAATTACCGACTTTTATGAACAAATAATGAATTTTTAGCACTCCGTATCTTTGAGTGCTAAAAAAATAACAGTTGCCGTATTTTTCCCTGTATGGTAAAATAAATTATATTACAAATTCTATCGGGAAGTGATTGCGAAATGAGCGGCAAAGCCGATAAAAAAATGCTCGTCGGTCTTAACGTTTTCGACTCCGACGTTTTAAATTCAAAGCCTGCGTTTGAGCTGACGGCGGGCGGAGGAATACCGCTCGACTACGTCGTTTGCCATTTTGACCCTTACAAAACAAGTCTTGAAGAGGCCGAAAAGAACGCAAAAACCGTCGGTGAAAAATTCAAAGAGCTCGGCATGGATTTTGTGGCTAACTTTGAGTTTCAAAATTTCAAATACGACTGCGCTTCTCCCGACGGCGCACAGTGGGCTTATAACGGCGAAGGTCTTCACAGGCTGGAGCTGCCCGGCGAATACGCCGAGGTTCTCGCTTCCTGCGGCAATCTCGCGGGCATAGAATACGACGAGCTCGAGCACTGCATAATCAACGGAAATCTTACCATAGAGCTCAGCTCTAAGGGCAAAATTAAAGCGCCCGTTTTCCCTCTGAGCGAAAGCAGTGACCCCTGCGTTCAGGAAGAGGCGCTTTGCGGGCAGCTAAAAGAATACGCCGACAAAATAAAAAGGAACGGCTCCCCCGCTCTGACCGGCGAGCACGTTTTCCCCGTGCTGTTTCACGTTTTCGCGAGAAGCGGCATAATTCCTAATTTCAAATCGCAGAAGGAATCCTGCTCAAATCTGCAATTCGCCGTCGCCGCAGGCGCCGCTCTCGAATACGGCACGCCTCTCTGGAACTGCGTTGACCTTTGGTACAGGCTTAAAAATCCCGGCCACTCCCCCGATGAGCTTTATTCAAACCTTGAATTTGCTTATTTCGCCGGCGTAAACCGGGTTTACGTTGAAAGCTCTCACCCGATGGTGAAAGACGGCGCTCTTACGGAGCACGGAATTAAATTCAAAGAATTTTGTGAAAAATACAGGGGCAAAGACCGCGATTATGACGTGAGCGATTACACGCCCGAAATCTGCATTATAAGGCAGGATGATTCTTTCTGGGGTCAGTGGGACCCGGTCGCGTGGAAAAATATGCTTTTCGGCAACAAAAACGTTAAGCCGGACAAGCGTTCAAAAGAATATCTCAAGGCTCTGAATACGCTCACTTACGGCCGCTCGTTCAAATCCGGGCTTTCGTGGGACAGAATCGGTTTTTCGTTCCTTACCCGCCACCGCTCGTTTTTGCCTATGAACAGCCTTGCGGTGTTTGACGACAGAGTGGGCTTTGAAGCGCTGAAATCCGTTAAGCTCTGCTTTATATGCGGCAGAACGCTGAGCGAAGAAACCGCCGCCGCGGTGGATAAGCTCGTAAACGAAAACGGAATGATCGCCGTTACGACCGCCGATCACCTGCCGGCTGAGCTCAAAGGCAAGGTCAAAGGCTCTTATTGTGAAATAAAGAGCGGCAACGGCAGCTACATTGCGGTTAAAAATTTCCGTTCGCGAAAGCTCAAAAAGAGAATTAAACCGTTCCTGTATGACGATGAACACATCCGCCTCACCTTCGGCGAAAAAGAGATTAAGCTCAAAATTTCGCCGAATGGAGAAACGTTTGAAATCACGGAATAACAGAAAAACCGCCCCTCACAAGAAGGGCGGTAATTTTTCGCTTTCTGAAATCAGAAGATAAGTGTGGGGAAGAATCTGAAGACTTTGCCGTTAAACTCTATGATAGCAACGGTAACCTTTGCCATAAAGTCATAAATCTTAATAACGGTTTCGTTATTGATGTGCTTATCCTGCCTGTAAGCATACTTTGTGAGAGCATCCCAAAGCAGTGACATAAAGCTGCTGGTGGCAAGGCCGGAGGTCTTAAAGTCCTCTATAACGTCATAGTGAACGGTCGTTGTTTCTTTGCCTTCGCTGTCGGTAGTAGTCTCGGTCTGATAAATGAGATAGCTCTGGGGAAGGTCTTTGCCGTCGCCGTAAAGGTCTGCGGTCGAGTCAAAGATTTTGCGGCAGCGTCTTGCGAAATTCATGCCGCTGAAAGTGTCAAAATGAACGCTCTTCAAATCAACGGTGATGAAGCGATAAACGGGAACGTCATGGTGATAAGGCAGCTTGGTGTCGCAGAATACGCACTTGCCGCCGTTGCTGCTGTAAATTGAGAAAATAGAATCAGCTGCGTTTGCTTTGCCGCATGAAGGGCATCTCATAGCATAGATGGCTACGATGGTGATCGACTCAACTCCGCGTGAAGGAAGAGTGGTGCCCATCTGGTCAATGTAGCCGAGCTCGCTTGCCTCTGCGAGAGTATAGGCTTCGCCGTCGATTATGTTGTAGAGACACTTTGAAGCAATGCCGTAAGCAAACTCGCCGTTTTCAACGTCGGACATCACATAGAGCTCATCATCATAAAGATAATCATAATCGCTGTCGTTGTCGCCGGCGCCATCGATATCGCCGGGTTCGGGATCGGGATCCTCTACGTCCTGCTGAGCTGCAAGGCCGTTAGACCCGGAAACAGCCTCTGCGGCAAATGCGACTGCGCACGTGCCGAATATGAGCATAATGGAAAGTAAAAGAGCAATTAACTTTTTATACATATCTCAAGCCTCCGTTTTCATTTGTGAGATTACACAGATATACTATACAATATAAAGAATAAATTGTCAATGATTTGCAGGCAAATTTATCAAAATATAAGCGAACAGGGCTCATCGTTTTCGGCTTATAGGAAATTTCAGCCGTTCGCCGCCGTTTGTTTTAAGCGGAGAAAATTTTCAATTAGATATTGAAATTATATTAAAAAAAGTGTTTAATATTTATTGACCTTAAGTTAAAAAGGGAGGGAACCACATATGTCAAGATATGACGAGGCAAAAAGCATATACGCTTCAATGGGAGTAGATACAGACGAAGCAATTAAAACGCTTTCCGACGTCGTTATTTCCGTTCACTGCTGGCAGGGCGACGACGTAGCCGGCTTTGACAGCGCTGAGGCTCTGTCGGGAGGAATACAGGCTACCGGAAATTACCCCGGCAAAGCGAGAACCCCCGAGGAGCTTATGCAGGATATAGACGAGGCGTTTTCTCTTATCCCCGGCAAAAAGAAGCTGAATTTGCACGCCTGCTACGCTTTTTCAGACGAGCCGCTGCCCGGCAGAGATAAAATAGAGCCCAAGCATTTTGAAAAATGGGCGCAATTCGCAAAAGAAAGAAACATCGGCGTTGACTTTAACCCGACCTTCTTCTCTCACCCCATGGTAAAGGATAATCTCACCCTTTCTTCGCCCGATGAAAGCGTAAGGCGCTACTGGATAGATCACGGCAAAGCGTGCATAAAGATTTCGGAATATTTCGCAAACGAAACGGGTTATCCCTGCGTTATGAATATCTGGATACCCGACGGATACAAAGACGTGCCCGCCGACAGGCTCGGCCCCCGCAGAAGGTTTAAGGAATCGCTTGACGAAATACTGTCAATCCCCTACGACAAGAGCAAGGTTTTCGTGACCCTCGAAAGCAAAGTTTTCGGAATAGGCCTTGAGAGCTACACGGTAGGCAGCGCGGAATTTTGCCTTAGCTATTCGACCAAAGCGGGTATAGTGCCTCTTATGGATAACGGCCACTATCATCCGACCGAGGTCGTAAGCGACAAGATTTCTTCTTTGCTGCTGTTTAACGACAAAATCGCTCTGCACGTCACCCGCCCCGTCAGGTGGGACAGCGACCACGTGGTGCTCTTTGACGACGAAACCAGAGAAATCGCAAAAGAAATAGTCAGAAACGACGCTCTCGACAGAGTGTTTATCGCAACGGACTATTTTGACGCGTCCATCAACCGCATCTCGGCGTGGGTAACGGGCGTTCGCAGCGTTCAAAAGGCTCTGCTCTATGCTCTTTTGCAGCCCGAGGAGCTTAAAAAAGCTCAGGACAGCGCCGATTTCACCTCTCTCATGGTGATGCAGGAGGAGCTCAAAACCGCTCCGTTCGGCGACGTGTGGAACGAATATCTTGAAGTTTCTGGCACGGCGAAGGATTACCTCGGCGAAGTTAAAAAATACGAAAAAGAAGTGACGGTGAACAGAATATGAAAGACATTTTTAACGCTCCGTTCATTAAAGAAATGACGGAAACGACCGCGCTCATGTACAAGCTCGGCTGGGACGAAAGGAACGGCGGCAACATAAGCTACATGCTTGACGAAGAGAAGGTAACGCCCTATCTTGACACCGAAGACGTGATTAGAGAAATCCCGACCGGATTTGCCGCGAAAGAGCTTGCGGGCAAAATCTTCATAGTGACCGGCACGGGCAAATATTTCAAAAACGTTGAAAAAGACCCCGAAAACAACCTCGGCATCATTAAAATATCCGAGAGCGGCGACACGGCGCAGCTTCTCTGGGGCTACAGCGACGGCGGCAGATTTACGAGCGAGCTGCCCGCCCACCTTATGAGCCACACTCAGCGCCTTAAAGCAAACCCCGAAAACAGGATAATTATGCACTGCCATCCCGACTACACCCTCGCAATGACTCAGGTGCATGAGATGGATGAGAAAAAGCTGACGAGAACCCTCTGGGGTCAGATGACCGAGAGCATAGTCGTGTTCCCCGACGGCATAGGAGTTTTGCCCTGGATGGTCTGCGGCACCAACGACATCGGCATTGCGACCGCCGAAAAAATGAAGAAATACCGCCTCGTTATTTGGACTCTTCACGGCATTTACGGCGCGGGCAAGGATATGGACGAAACCTTCGGGCTTATTGAAACGGTTGAAAAAGCCGCAAAGCAATATATGCTCACCGCCGGCCTGCCCAAAGAAAACGCCATAACGGACGATAACCTCAGAGCTCTCGCAAAAGCCTTCAACCTCACCATAAGAGAAGACTTCCTCGGGTGATGAAAGGCAAAAGTATAATCGAGCTTTAAATACTTCGAATAGCAAAAACGCAGGGCGCGAATTTTAGAATTTACGCCCTGCGTTTTAAGTTAGAGAGAAAAGGGGTGAAGCCGATTATATGTTCGCTGCAGGCTATATCCTCGTCGAAAACCTTATGCAGATTATTCGCCGAAATACCAACCAAAAGCATAAATTAAAGCTGAGATGTTTGGCTTTAAAGCCTCATATCTCAGCTTTGTTAAGTATTATTCTTAAAACGTTAAGTTAAGCGGCGTCAACGGGAGGAAGGAGCAAAATGAATATATCTTCAAAAACGTCAAAAAGCCTGATAATTACGTCTTCGATGGCGTCCCACCAGCTTGCGGTGGTTTCGTAAACGCTTATCATTCTGTCAAGCATTGAAGTTATGCTGAAATCGCCGGAGCCGGCTCTCTGCTGGTCGGCGCAGATAACGATGTGGTCGTTGAAAGAATCTTCATCGGAAAAGCGATTGTCGCAATAAGGGCAAACAAGATACGCAGTTGTCGGCTGAGAAGAGTGGCACTTAATATAATGATTGTCAAGCTCTTCTGCAGAGTAAAACTCAGTATTGCAAACTCCGCATTTGTAAACCTCATTGTCCGCAAACGCCGGCATTGCGCAAGCAAGCGCAAAAACGAACGCAAGCAAAATAGAAACTGCCTTTTTCATCCGAAACAACCCTTCCAACACGAAAAATTCCTTTCGGCTAAAAGCCGCCCGAGCCGCTGAAAACCGCCGGACAAACCCTCTCACCGATTGCTGAAATTCTACCATATTCCCACGCAGTGAGTAAATATCTTTTTGAAAAATTTTTCTGATTTTATCAAAATTTTTAGGGTGATGGTGATAAAACCGACATCGGCGGCACTTCGGCGGTTTGTGTACCTTGCGTCGATTATAATTTTTATAAGGGTCTTCGGCGATATATCGCCTACTACATTGAGGGGCAAGCCGTCGTCGTCGCAAGCTGCTATCGCTCGTTTCCGCGCCTATCAAAAGCTTGTTCGCGCGAAAACTCACTCGCTCCGCTGCTCCTCCTCTCCCCAAAAAGTTTTCAACTTTTCGGGGACACCGATTTTTTATTTTGTATTGGACTGTCGCCGTTTTTATTTTGTTTTGGGGCTTCGCCGAGTGTATTTTTGTAATAGACTTACGCCAAATAAATGTTTATAAGGGTCTTCGGCGATGATATCGCCTACGACATTATGGGGCAAGCCGATTTTATCGCCACACCCGCCCCTTCGGGGCACCCTCTCCGTGCTTGGAGAGGGCCAACCCTACCACTCAGCATACCTTTTGCTAAAGCCTCTCGATTAAGCAAGAGCAAACTGTGAGCAAGGAAATTTTAAGATGATATAAACCGTTTTTAATTAAAACTGTATTAAACTCTCAAGTAGAATAAAAGGTTGCTTTACCTATCCACTGAGCTTTAATTGCTACGCTGTAGCTTTCGGAGCAACCGCACCTCTTGGCCCTCTCCAAGCACGGAGAGGGTGGCTCGGCGCTTGTCGCCGAGACGGGTGTGGCGATATCCTCGTCGAAGACCCTTATGCTCGCCGCAGGCGATATATTCGGCGCATATCACTTTTCCAAAGCCGTAAATCAAATTTCAAGTAAACACGTTGATATGACATACTTTTTGTGATATATTAACCTCGTGGTGATTTTATGGACAAAATGACAAAGTCTGCTCAAAATCTGAGAAAGAAAGCTACTCCGCAAGAAAATAAGCTGTGGTATGAATTTCTGAAAGACTATGATGTTCCTATTCACAGACAAAAAGTCAAAGGGAATTATGTTCTTGATTTTTATTGCAGCAAAGCAAAGCTTGCAATTGAGCTTGACGGCTCGGGTCATTACTTCAAAGGTAAATCGATAAAAGATGAAGAAAGAACGCAAGCGCTTGAAGATTACGGCATAGAAGTAATCAGATTCGGTAACAATGATGTAACCGATAATTTTTACGGAGTATGCACAGCGATTGACGAAAAGATAAAAGAAAGAATAGATGAGCTGAAATCCGAGCCGTGATATTTCATGGCTTGGATTTTTTTGCTTGAGGGGCTGACGCCGATTATATTTTTGCAAGGGTCTTCGGCGATGATATCGCCTACGACATTAAGGGGCAAGCCGATTTTATCGCCACACCCGGCACTGCGTGCCACCCTCTCCGTGCTTGGAGAGGGCCAAGAGGTGCGGTGACTCTGAAAGCTACAGCGACAGAATCAAAGCTCGGCGGATAGGTGTGGCAAAATGAATTTTTGACTTTAAGATTCAATAATACGATTTAAAAAGGATGTATTTGCTTTAGCATTGTTTTCTCATTCCAAAATCTACTTGTTTTAAATTTGCTTTTGCATAATCAAGAGGCTGTTGCAAAAGATGTGCTGAGTGGTAAGGATGGCCCTCTCCAAGAACGGAGAGGGTGCCCCGAAGGGGCGGGTGTGGCGATACAATCGGCGCAAGCCCCATAAGAAAAACAATATAAATGGCGTTAGCTCCAAAACAAAATTAAGCTGAGATGTTTGGCTATTGAGCCTCATATCTCAGCTTTGTTAAATGCTATACTTATTAAGAGATAATCTTATTAAATGTTAATCTTATTAAATATTAACCTTATTAAATGTTAATCTTATTAAATGTCAATCTTATTAAACGCTAATCTTATTAGAGCCTATTCTTATTAAGTGCCATTCTTATTAGATATTATTCTAATTAAATGCCATTTATCAAATTCTGTTATAAAGTCCAAGAATTCTGCAAAACAATATTTATTATCTCTTTCTCCGTTAATGAAGCTAATCAACAAATGGAGTTAATCACCGTTTTCGATGACTTCCATTTCTATTGAAGCATCTTCGGGTTTCATGATATAAACGTCGTTTGTGACGCTTCTGATTTTGATAACGTAAATTATATTTGATTTTATCGTTTTTCCCTGATCTACGCCGCAAACGGAAATGAATTCCTCGCCGTTTGCGCCGTTATACTCTATTCCTTCCCCAAGCGTAACCGAAAGCTTACCGTCGTCGCCGCCTTTGACGGTCACATCGCCTACGCCGGTCATGTTGCCTACGCCGTATTCGGTGCGCACAGCCGACAGCACTTCCTCCGCGGCGTTCGCAAGCACGGCGTCGTGGCTCTGCTTAACGTATTTTACGTATTGCGGAGCAATAACGGCAACGAGCGCCACCATGATTGCCATCACAATAATAAGCTCAACAAGGGAAAAGCCCTTATTCCCGCGTTTTATTCGCATATGAAATCAAACCCTCTTATTTAATTTTCGCGCCTTGATAAAAAAATCAGGCAATAAAAGTTGCCCCGACAAGGGGGTGCCGGGGCAACGCGACGATTAAGTATCACAAGTGATATTTAATTTTAGGCAGCGGAATAAACCGCAAATTATTTTGTGCTTTAAATTAAACTAATTGACTAATCAATTATTGGGTATCATCAATGGAGAAATCAAAGTTTGTACCATCATAATCAATTGTAATAGTCTTTGATACCGAGCTTCTTACTTGTCTAGAGGAATCAAGACCAACAAGAGTTCCAATGTAACCTTGCGCTGTCTCATCAGCTGCAGCTTCCTTAAGTGTAATATTGGAGCTTACAGTCAGCTGTATAGCACCGTCATTATTTTCCGGATGAACAATAACCGTTCCAGTTTCACCGACGTCTAATGAAAGTCTGCCCTGAGGATCGATAAAGTCGGTCTTAACAGCGGTAAGAACATCTTCAGCGGCGTTGGTAACAACGGCGTCACGGGATCTCTGCAGGTATCTGATATACTGCGGAGCAAGAACTGCAACAAGGGCTACCATGATAGCCATAACGATAATGAGCTCAACAAGGGAGAAACCTTTGTTATTCTTGCGATTTTCACGCATATGAGCAATTTTGGTCATCATAAAAATTTCCTCCTATTAAATTTTACTTTTATGATTTTTTGTGTTACTGCCCCTCCCCCTTTGAAGGAGCAGATTGAGCCTACTCGTATGGTTTGAAGAGAATATCGATTGATTTTTTGATATCCTCTCGTTCACCTTACGACTACATTATATCCGCCCTTTGTCACAAATCTGTCACATACAAAAACTTTTTTTGAAAAATTTTTTAGTGAAGATGTACAAATGAAAAAATAAATGGAGATTTTAGGGTGTTTATATCATAAAACATTTAATAATGCGCTGGGTAAGTTTCCAAGCCGGAAAAGGAAATTAAGGGCGCTGATACATAATAGTATATAGACTGTGGGGATGTAATGGTCAAAGCGAGCATAATTTCTATAAGGGCAGTGAAAAAGTTCGGCTCTGCGGAAGTAGGGCTGGCTTTTTCGCATGTGGAATGATATAATAGGAACAATGGCAGGCGGCGGAAGCGGAAATGACGTTTAAGCTTTGCTTTCCGAAAAAGCTGTATGATTTAACGGAGGGATACGAACATGAACCAATGGCTTGACGACGTGCTGAACGGGAGAGAAGAGAATTATATGCTGCCGTTTTTCTGGCAGCACGGTGACCATTACGACACGATTCCCGAGGATATCGAAAGGATATACCGCAGCGGATGCAGGGCATTCTGTGTGGAGGCTCGCCCGCACAACGATTTCTGCGGCGACGGATGGTGGAGGGATATGGACCTTATCCTCTCGGAGGCAAAGAAACGCGGAATGAAAGTTTGGGTGCTGGACGACGACCACTATCCCACAGGGCACGCCAACGGCAAGGTGAAGGAACACCCGGAAATGCGCAAATGGCAGCTCAAGGAGTGCCACGTAGACGTGATGGGTCCTCTTACCGATGCGCTTCTGCTTGAGGACGAGACGGATGAGGAAAATATTCTGCTTGAGGTTTTCGCCTTTCCCCGCACCGGTGAGGACGAGGCCTGCCGGGCGGAACCTCTGCGCCTGACGCAGGGCGTTTCCGGCGATTTTGTGCAATTTTCCCTGCCGTCCGGGTGCTGGCGCATATTCTTTCTTTACAAAACGCGGGACGGCTCGCTCTACCCGGAATACATTGATATGTTTCGTGAGGAATCGGTCCGTCTGCTGATCGATGAGGTTTATGAGAAGCATT
>CAJOLX010000048.1 GCA_905235625.1 uncultured Clostridia bacterium | reverse complement strand
ACATTTGTTCATATCCTAATAATTTTTTGCCTTTATGGTCTTCTGTTTTTATTTCACGATAATGTATTAATTTAAGAATTTGATTGAGGTAATTTGTTAAATCTGAATTTGTCTTGAAATTAAAAAAATAACTTTTATTATCCGTTGTATATATTTCCATAGCAGTACTTTGATAAAAATATCTTTTGATAAAAATATATTTTACATTTTTATAATAAATAGAAAGACTTACTTTATCTTTATCTTTAATACATATTTTAAAAGTAGAACCAAAACAATTGTTCATATCTTTATCATAACTTGGATCTTTCAGTATTTCATCGTCAGTAATTGTCTTTTCTTTTTCTTCTAAGACATAATTAAATATTATTTTTTTATTGTTAAAAGTGATATAACCTTTTAAATGGTGAGTTAATTTTACCAGACAACATTTAAAAATTGTAATTTTTTTTGTTATACTTGTCTTTTTTTTATTCCTTTTGAATAATTTTTTCTTTTTATTTGGTTCCTTTTCTTGTTGATTAGGTGTATTATTTTCTACAATTTCATTATTTGTATCTTTATCAAAATCTAATAAGTCTAAATTATTATCTTCTTTAATATATAAATTTATTTTTTGTTCATAATGCATTTTATATTTATCCCAAAGACCTACAAAATTTAATTTATAAAGACATTCTAAATAATTAAATCCATATTTATTTTTTGATAAAAATAAATCATCATCATTTTTTTCTATTATTTCATTTTTTTCTGTTTCAACTTCTTCAGTTCCTAATAAAATATTGTCAATATTTAAATTAATTTTGTATTTTAAATCACCAATATTAAATAATTTTTCTGGTTTAAATTTAGAAAAAGATGGAAGATCATAATCTATATCTAATATAGGACTTAATATTATTTTTGTCAATTCTTTAGTAAAATGATTTTTTAATTTTAGCTTTAAATATTCTGGGTGAGAGTAAAATACATATTTTTGACTCCAAAAGGAACGCCAAGAAAATAATTTTTTTTTTGATTTTTGATAATGCTTTCTTCTTTTTTTTTCTTGATTTAAAGAAGTACTTGAATATTTTCTGATATTATTCTCTAAATCAGGGACAATTGTTAAAATTTTTAAATTTATTCTATCTTTTTCTTTTTTTATTAATTGGTTTTCTTCATAGACTGCTCTATTTGCAAATGATTTCTTATAATACTCTTTAATAAATTCAAAATCATTGTTTATATTAGTATATATCTCATCTATTAATTCATTAAAAGTATCATTAATAATATGCTTCACTATAATTTCAGGATCTCCTCTAAATATTATTTTTATTTTATTTTCTTTTTTTTTATCATGTTTTTCTTTTTTTGCTTTTTTTTCTTTTTTTTTCTTTTCTTTTTTATTTGTATCGACTTCTTCAATATCCTCATGAATATTTAAATTATTTTTTAATCCTGGATCATATGTCTTTATAAAAGCTTTATTAATATTATTTCTATTATTTTCTTCTGAATCAACTTCTTGAGGAATAAATAAATTATCAATCGCTGTATGTTTATATAAAAATTTTTTTGATAAAGTGAAAATGCCTTTAATCCCTTTTTTAGATTTTTCAGAAGTAGTTCCAAAAAGTGGTAGAATTATTTTTTCGAAAAAATCATTATATTTTTCCTCATTTCTTTTTTTGAAAAATATTAAGCCAAATCCTATTAAATCATAAAATTTATTTTGCATAATATCAAATGATTTTTCAGCTTGAGTAATATTAGAAAGAGCGCAAGGCAGACGAAAGAAAGCGCGATTTCGGGCTCATGGAGCAGAATATGACCGATGAAGAAGCGGCGCAGGAGTGCTCAAGATGCCTCGGCTGCGACCACTTCGGCTACGGAAAATTCAGGGGAGGCAGGTGCTTTAAATGGTAAAACTTACCGTAAACAAAACGGAAATAACCGCGCCCGAGGGCGCAACCATACTTGAAGCGGCAAGGTCCGCAGGCATAAAAATCCCCACTCTTTGCCACCTTAAGGATATAAACGAGATAGGCGCGTGCCGCGTTTGCGTCGTTGAAGTAAAGGGCAGGGACAAGCTGCTTGCCGCCTGCAACACTCCCGTTGAGGAGGGCATGGAGGTTCGCACCGATTCTCCGAAGGCTCTCAGAGCGAGAAAAACCAACCTTGAGCTCATTCTTTCTCAGCACGACACCGAGTGCACGTCCTGCCCGAGAAACAGCAACTGCACTCTTCAAACCCTCTCCGAAGAGATGGGCATAACCGAAAATCCCTACCCCGTAACGGCTCCCAAAATGAATTGGGACACCGATTTTCCGCTTATCCGCGACAATTCAAAGTGCATTAAATGCATGAGATGCGTTCAGGTGTGCGAAAAGGTGCAGAGCCTCGGCATATGGGATATTGACGGCACCGGCTCTTACACCCGCGTAGGCGTTGCCGGCGGAAAATCCATAAAAAGCGTTCACTGCGCTCTTTGCGGCCAGTGCATAACTCACTGCCCCGTAGGCGCTCTTTACGAAAGAGACGACATAGCGAAGGTGACGGGCGCTTTAGCCGACGAGGGCACGGTAACTTTAGTGCAGGTCGCCCCCGCCGTAAGGGTCGCGTGGGCTGAAAAGCTCGGGCTCGAAAGAGCGGAGGCCAACGAAAAGAAGCTCGCCGCGGCGCTGCGCAGAATAGGTTTTGACTACGTTTTTGACACCAATTTCTCGGCTGACCTCACCATAATGGAGGAGGGGAGCGAGTTTGTCGACAAGCTCACCCACAGGAGCGAAAACAAGTTCCCTATGTTCACCTCCTGCTGCCCCGGCTGGGTAAGATTTATAAAGACGGAATACCCCGACATGGTCGATATGCTCTCAACGGCAAAATCGCCTCAGCAGATGTTCGGCGCGGTCGCGAAAACTTATTTTGCCGAAAAAATCGGCGTTCCGGCGGATAAAATTTATTCCGTTTCCGTAATGCCCTGCACCTCTAAAAAGAGCGAATGCGACATTGAAACGATAAACGGCTCCGGCGCGAAAGACGTTGACGCGGTGCTCACTACGAGGGAGCTTGACAGGCTCATTAAGCTGCACGGCATTGACGTTAAGTCTCTCAAGGAGGAAGAGTTTGATTCTCCTCTCGGCGACGGCTCCGGCGCGGCGGTCATTTTCGGCGCAACGGGCGGCGTTATGGAGGCGGCGCTTCGCTCGGCCTATTTCCTCGTAACGGGCAAAAACCCCGACCCGGACGCTTTTCGCGCGGTCAGAGGGCAGGCGGGTCCGTGGCGCGAGGCGGAGTTTGACATAGGCGGCGCTACCCTCAAGGTGGCTGTCGCGAGCGGCCTCGGCAACGCGAGAAAGCTGCTTGACGCAATCAGAGCAAAAGAGGTAGAATACGACTTCGTTGAAATAATGGCGTGCCCGGGCGGCTGCGCGGGCGGCGGCGGTCAGCCCATTTGCGACGGCTTTGAGCTCGCGGGCGAAAGAGGCTCGGAGCTTTATGAAACAGACAGGAAAAATCCCGTCAGATTTTCTCACGAAAATCCGTCCGTCGGCAAAGTTTACGAGGAGTATTTCACCGCTCCGCTCTCTCACAAGGCGCACGAGCTGCTTCACACCGACCATTTTTCGTGGGACGTTGTAAAATAAATCAAATCCGAATTCACAAAGGAGTATGGATGAAATGAAAAAAGATTTAGGAGTGCTTCAGGCGGTTTACCCCATGCCCGTGCTCATGGTGGCGGCATACGACAAAAACGAAAAAGTGAACGTCATGAACGCTGCGTGGGGTCAGATTTGCGATGAAGACAAGATAATCCTCTTTATCGGAAAGGGCAAAAAGACCTATCTCAACATTGCCGAAACGGGAGCGTTCACCGTTTCGCTTGCCGACGAAAAGCATATGGACGCCGCCGATTTCTTCGGTATGGCGTCGGGCAACAAAATCGACGATAAATTTGAGCGCACCGGCTATCACGCCGTTAAGAGCGACAAGGTAAACGCCCCCGTCATAGAGGAGTTCCCCGTCGCCATGGAATGCGAGCTGCTCGAGTTTCTCCACTCCGATTACGTTGACGGCGTCGTAGGCAAAATAGTCAACGTTAAAGCGGACGAAAACGTGCTTGCTCAAGGCGGCAAAACCGTTGACCCCGAAAAGCTGCGCGCTCTCACGTTTGACACCTTCGGCAGCGGCTATTACGTTTCGGGCGAAAAGGTCGGCAAGGCGTGGAACGCGGGCGCCGCTCTTCTTAAAAAGTAATTTTCGGTTAAATTAAACGGCGCGGTGAGAAAAAATAAAAAATAAAAAAAGCAAAAAGAAAGCCTCCTTTGCCCGCAAGGGCTCGGGAGGCTCCGCTTATTTATCGGGATTTATCGCGCGCCGTCTTTAATTGTAAATCTGCGGCAGGCGTAAGAATTTATTATTTCCCTGTCGCTGTCCGACAGCTTTACGGCTTTGTCGGAATTAACGCCGACTCCGTTGACCGTCAGTATGCCGGAGCCGCTGTCATAATAGTAATTTTTGTTGCCTGCGGTGATTAAAACGTCGCTTATATTGTCATAGCCGGGGGAGGTAATGGGGGAGTTTCCGTCAATTACGGAAAGAACGAAATCGCTTTCCGTTTGAGAGAGCTTTTCTTTTTCGCCGTCCGGCAAAAGAGAAACGTAAACCTCGGCGGCGTTCTCGGCGGAGGGCTTGCCGCACCGCTTTTCGAGCAGAGCGTTTACCTCGTCTTTTTCGTTAACGTGAACCATGTCGCTCCTGCCCGCAATGCCCACACTTGTGTTGTACCAAAGCTCCTCGCCGTTAACGGTGATTACGTAGTCGATAACGTAGGGAAAAAGCGCCTCGGCTCTCGGATAAGCGCTGACAGCCCTGCCGAGAAATCTCGCCTCTTCGCCCTCGAATTTAACCGTTTTGCCCGAGCCGAAGGCTCTCGCCGTCACGTTATATTCGCTTGTTTCGGGGTTTGAAGGGTCAACGTCGGAAACGGCAGAGGTGATTTTTTCAACGTCGATTGCGCTGCCCGCTTTTTCTTCCTGCCCGTCTTTCAAAGCGGGAGTGTATTCGATTTTTACCTTGTCGCCCGGCTCAACCTTTGAAACGAGCTCTTCGGGCGCGTCAAAAACGAGTGTTTCGCCGCTTTCTGCGCCGTTGCCGTCGGGGTCGGGCTCAAGCGCAACGGCAGAGTTGCCCGTTTCGGAAACGGTGCCCGTCACTTCCGACACGGCGGGGCAGATTGCCATGCCCTCCCACAGCTCGTCAACCGATTTAAGGCTTCGGGGGAATTTATAAACCTCTGTTTCGGTATAGGTCAGGCTTTTGTAATAAGGCCTGTTCCATTTCACGATTTTATAAGAGAGGGCGCTGTAGGATTTTGTGCCGTCGGCATAGGTTTTAGGCACGGGCACGACCGCCGCTGATACCAAAACGGCGAGCGCGATTATTATAATTTTCTTTTTCATTATTTCGTCCTCCCGTTACGCTTTGCTTTTTCTTACGGCTTTGTGGTTTCCGAAACGGTCTGAGGGGGCAGAGACACGGCGGTGTCGTCGGAAGGCGTCTTAACGCCCGCAGGCAGGGTAGTGCCCGTTTTTCTCAGCTCGTCAAAGGTCACGTTATAGCTCTTTTTGAGGAAAGAGGCAACGTTGTCTTTGCCCACGAAGAAATTAAACTGATAACCGACGAGATTTGTCGTAACGTATCCGCTTTCGTAAATCCGCATCGCTTTGTTTAAGATATTGAGCTCGTCAATGCTCACGCTTAACGTCACGTAACTGCCCGAGGGAGAGGCGGAGGGCTCGTTCTTAACGCTCCTGTCGGCAAAAAGATATTTTTTTATGTCGGCGGCGTTTTGGCTGTTTACGGGCGAGGTCACGTTCATTAGAGTTACGTTTCCGTATCTCACCGAATTGTCGTAATCAACAGCCGTCAGAAACTCGCCGAGCGTTGCGGGAACGTATGACGTGGTGACGTAAGGATAAATCCTGCTGTCGCCGTCAAATTTTATGCCGAGAGCGAATTTTTTGTCGAACTTATCGAGAGCGTACAGCTCGGCTTTTACGGAATGAATTTCGCCGCCCGGCTCCTGACCGGTTACCGTCTGCGCGCCCAATTTTTCCGCCTTGCGCTTGGTTGAGGCGGTTTCGTTATATCCGAAGGGATAAACGTATTCTTTTCCGCCGTAAACGAACGTTCTGTATTTGCCGGGCGTTGAGCGGGAATCCCAATTCGGCTCGATTGCAAGCTCCGCGGAGGTCGTTGCAGCCGCGGTTGCGTCGTGAACGGAGAGGGCTTTCCCTCGTTTCCCGCGGTTTCCGCCGAGGGAGAGGTCGCGCTCGTTTTGCCGCCTTCGGTTTTGCCCGAAGAAGAGGGCTGCCTGTCGGCGCTGCCTGCAAGCGACGAAACAGAGTATTCTTTCGGCGCCGATTCATCGGAAAAATCTTCGGAACCCAAAGAGTCAAAATAATCGTCGGTATCCGCGGCGATTTCGCCGACGCTGTCTTTCGCGTCTGCCGAGGACTGCTCCGCGCCTATTTTGCGGGGGATACCGCCTTTTACGGCGAATGCCGCTATCAGCGTTACCGCTATTGCCGCCGCAATTGCCGCGGCTATGTTTGCGCGAGGCATTCTTTTGCCCGACTCGGGCTCGGCAGCGGGCATGGGCTCAATATTTTCTTTTATTATTTTTCTTTTTATTTCATTAAAGTCCGAGGGGACTTCCCCGTATGCTTTTTCTTTGAATTTCTTTTCAAATTCAGTCATCGTTTTCGCCTCCCTTAAAATGATTGCGGAGCTTTTTAACGGCGTTGTTGTAAGACCAGAACACCGTGCCTTTAGGCATATCCAGCTCCTTCGCTACCTGTGTGAGAGTCATTTCGCCGAGAAGCCTGAGCATAACAATATCACGTTCTTTTTTATCGAGGATATCGAGCATTTTAAGCGCAGAAATTTTTTCATCGGATTTTTCCGAGAAATCGGGAGCCGCCGCCGCGCTTTCGGGCGCGTCTTCAAGAGGCTCCGCTTTTTTGCGCCGCAATTCGTCCGCGGCCTTGTGCTTCGCTATGGTGAATATCCATGATTTTCCTTTGCCGTCCGATTTGTAGGACCCCGAATTGCGCATAACGGAAACGAACGTATCCTGCATCACGTCTTCGGCGGCGTCCGGATCGCCGAGAAGGCGCAGAGCAAAGAAATACACCGGCCTGCTCATCTCGCCGTAAAGCGTTTCAAGAGCGGTCAAGTCTCCGAGGGCAATTCTCTTCATTAAATTATCAACGTCATGATTTGCCATTCTCTCACCTCTTCTGTAAATATAACGGTCGGGAGCGAACGATGTATTGGAATTTTTGAAAAACATTTTAATAAAGATAATATGACAGCTTTGCCGATAAGTGTCAAGAGAAGTCAAAACAGAAAAAATAAAATTATATGGCGCGAAACTATTGAAGTTTGCGGGCGAAAAATATATAATAAATTGATAAGTTGCAAATTGAGGATGATTGAGGGGATAATAATGGACGAAACTGTTTTTGACAGAGCCGTTTGTTTTGCCGTCAAGGCGCACGAAGGGCAAAAGAGAAAAGACGGCGCGCCCTATATTCTGCACCTGCTCGAGGACGCGGCCATAGTCGGCACTATCACAAACGACCTTGAGGTGCTTGCCGCCGCCGCGCTGCACGACACCGTTGAAGACACCGGCACAACGCCCGAGCAGATAAAAGAGAATTTCGGCGACAGGGTGTATGAGCTCGTAATGCACGAAACCGAAAACAAGCGGCACGAGCTGCCGCCTGCCGAAACGTGGCGCATTCGCAAGGAAGAGTCGCTCGAAATGCTCGCGAAAACCGATGACCGGGCGGTCAAAATAATGTGGCTCGGCGACAAGCTGTCAAACATCAGAGGGTTTTTCAGAATGTATCAAAAAGAGGGATATGACTGCTTTAAGCGCTGCAACAATCACGACCCTCGCGATCATTGCGAATATTACGGCAGAATTCTTGAGCTGCTGAGGGAGCTTGAGGAATATCCCGCCTACAAAGAATATGAATTGATATACCGTTCGCTTTTCAGCCAATACTTAAATGAGAATGAGGGGTAAATGATTATGTTTGAAGGAAAAGTAAAAAAAGAAATCGGCAAATGCATTGCGGAGCTTTGCGGACGAATTGACTCCGCAAACGCCGCCGAAGCGGAAAAGACCCTGACCGACGAAATCGGCGATTTTTCGGGCGAGCTCGTTCTTGACGCTGCGAAACTCGACTACATATCGAGCGCGGGCTTGAGAGTCGTGTTAAGGCTCAAAAAAGCCATCAGCGACACCAAAATAATCAACGCGTCGCCCGACGTTTACGAAATATTCGACATGACCGGATTTACCGAAATGATGGATATTTCAAAGGCTTACCGTCAGATTTCGATTGACGGATGCGAGGTTATCGGAGAGGGCGCAAACGGCAAGGTTTACCGCATCGACCCCGACACCATAGTGAAGGTTTATAAAAATCACGACGCTCTTGAAGAAATACATAACGAGAGAGAGCTTGCGAGAAAGGCGTTCGTCATGGGCGTGCCCACCGCGATTCCCTACGACGTTGTGCAGGTCGGCGACCTTTACGGCTCAGTGTTTGAGCTGCTTAACGCCAAGTCTTTTTCAAAGCTTATCAACCAAGACCCGTCTCAGGTGGACGAGCTCGCGAAGCAGAGCGTTGAGATTTTAAAAACGATACATTCCACTGCCCTCAAGCCGGGCGAGCTGCCCGATAAAAAGGCGGAGGCGCTCGAGTGGGCTGAATTTTGCAGGGACTATCTGCCCGAGGACGTGGGCGAAAAGCTCGTTGAGCTCATCAAAGCCGTGCCCGACACGCTCAATATGATACACGGCGATTACCACATTAAAAACATCATGCGCCAAAACGGCGAAAATCTGCTCATAGATATGGACACCCTCGCAATGGGCCACCCCGTATTTGAGCTTTCGGCGATTTATCTTGCCTATCAGGGCTTCCCGATAATTGACCACAGCGTTACGAGCAGATTTCTCGGCATAAGCTACGAGCAGGCGACCGAATTCTGGCGCGCAACGCTCAAGTATTATTTCGGCACCGAGGACGAAAACGTTCTTCGCGAGCAGGAAAACAAGGCCAAAATAATCTGCTTCGCCCGCCTGCTTCGCCGCACCGTGCGCAAGTCCAAAGACGACGAAGATTACAAGGCGAAGCTCATTGAAAAATGCAAGAGCGAGCTTTGCGCTCTTGTGCCCGTAACCGACACTTTAACATTCTGAGAAGGAGAACGAATATATGACCATAAAGACCGATTCAGACAACGGAACCCTTACCGTCGCCATTAACGGCAGGCTTGACACCGCAACCTCGCCCGACCTCGAAAAAGAGCTTAACGAAAAGCTCGAAGGCGTTACCTCGCTCATTTTTGACCTCGGCGAGCTCACCTACACCTCGTCATCGGGCCTCAGAGTATTCCTCAAGGCGCAGAAGACGATGAACGCGCAGGGCAGCATGAAGATAATAAACACCACGGAAGACGTGAAAGAAATTTTTGACGTTACCGGATTTTCCGACATAATGGACATCGAATAAGAAGCGGGGAGATAGGCTCCCTCCGAAGACCTGCCCGAGGGCGGACTCAAAACGGAATTTTCGCGAAGCGGGGATATGCCGCGCGCCCGAAACGGCGCGGGTTTCAAGCCCCGGCAAACAATAAACAGCGTGGGACAAGGCGGGATTTTGCGGGCGCTGCCCGCGGCTTAAAGCCTTGCCATGCCTTGTATTGAAAGGAAAAAGCGCTTTGAACACCAGGCTCAGAACAGAGGCGGATAACGAAAGGCTCTCCGAGGTTATAGGCTTTGTTGACGAATACCTCGAGGCTAACGACTGCTCTCTTAAACTGCAAATGCAGATAGACCTTTGCGTTGAAGAAATTTTTGTAAATATCGCAAGCTACGCCTACGAAGGCTCCGAAGGCTATGCGGAAATTGAGCTCGGCATCGAATCGGGCGAGCTCACCATAGTTTTTACTGACAGCGGCGTGCCTTACGACCCTCTTAAAAAGCCCGACCCCGACACCACTTTGTCTGCCGATGAGAGGGATATCGGCGGCCTCGGCATCTTCCTGGTCAAGAAGACCATGGACGAGGTGCTCTATAATTACGAGGACGGCAAAAACGTTTTGACCCTCAAGAAAAAGCTTTAAAAAGCAATAAAAGCCTTAAGGCAACACCGCATAATGCGGGTGTACGGATTACGCCGCAGATTTTTTCGTCAGATTGTACAAGATTTCTGCAGGAAGGCTGCCGCCTTTCAAGGAAAGCTTGTGCAAGATGACGGAATAAAGATCAAGCAAGGCGTGTGCCGTGCATTGTGCGGTGTTGCCTTAAAAATACCCCGGCGTTTCGGAAAGCCCGAAGGAGCTTCCCGCGCCGGGGTTTTGCTCTCTTTACCGAAATTTGCGCAGGCAAAATATACCCGGATTGACCCGACTTTTTGCTCTTTTTACCGAAAACCGACGAGAGAAAATAAGGTAAAATTCGCCGAAAAAATAAACAAAAAAATGATTTAAATTTTGTGTAAAATGCGACCGATTTCAGCTTGTTGCACAAAAAGAAGCAAAAAGCTTATGTGATATTTTCTTTTTCGGAAAGGAAAAATACTTGACCCGACCTTTATTGCCGTATTATAATATTTTTCAAGAAAATCCTGTTATATATTATTATTGTTTATAGGCGTAAGTTGAAACTTTAAGGTGTTGATTCCGGCGCTGCGGAGATCTTACGGGACGGCACCGTTATTTTTCGACGTTAAAACTTACCGAAACGGTAGACATTACAGAGGGGTAAAACACATGAAAAATGCGCAAACCTTAAGTGTAGCAAGAAAGGTCGTCGGCGTGCTCCTGGCGCTGCTGATGGTGATTACGTCTGCTCTTCCGATGATTGCGGCGATTGCGGATGATGAATCCGGGCAGTATAATCTGACGGATAATCCCGCTTTGGGCGCCGGCACAAGCGGAGAGCCCACAATGGACGTGACGGTCACAATAGGCTGGGCGGGAGCGGAGCCTTCCGATCACAGCAGCCGACCGACCGCTGTTTACCTGACCATGGAGCGCAGCACAAACGGCACAAGCTGGCAAACCTACACGGAGGAAACTCCGTTCTTTGTTACCGCCGGCGCTCTTAACGAGTGGAGCGCAACGTTTGCCGTTCCTTCGCAGGACAGCGCCGGCAGGCCTTACACCTACCGCGTGACCGAGTCGCACGACGGACTGGGCCGTTACATGGTTCCCTCCGAGGCTCAGGTTACCGCTTCGGGCTCCTCCAGCGAGGTAATTTTTACCAACACGTATAACGACAGCTGGGATTATCACGTTCAGATTTATTGGGATGTGACCGACGACCAGGGCAAGATTTCCCAGGATATACACACAACGGACCGCGCAACGCAGGAGATTACTTATCACATAGCAATTAACACGCAAAAAACGTATGAGGCGTGCGACGATCCTTTCAACCCGACAACGGGCATAGCCGTGCGCGTCCCCGCCGAGCTTTTTAAGGACCGTGACGGCATTTCGGTTTTGCCGAGCGAAATCTCAGTAGGCACCGAGGAGAATTACGACCCGACTTACTGCTTCCGCTACGCCGTTGACATCGACACGGGCGACCTCATTTTCTATAACTGGTGCGCGCTCCCCAGCGCATACAATATCGACATGAAGGTGCAGTACAAGATAGACCCCATTATGATGGAAGACTGCACTTTGGGCGAGCTGCAGGCTCACAGCGAGGGCCATTACCCCTATCAGCCCGTCGGCGACGACGGCTTGCAGGACACCGGCGTTATCACCTACCTTCTCGATACCGGCGCGGAGTTTACCCAATTTTCAAAGGACGACGGCTACCCCCTCTTTGCCGTGCCCTCCGCTTTGGACGTGGGAGATTTTGATTTTGAAAACTTCCGCTACATGGTTTATATTCTCCGCTACTCCGTAGACGGCAACCAGCCCATAAACAGTTTGCAGTTTACCGACAAGCCCCGCACGGCGGACGGAGAGAACGGCAAGGTTATCGGCATTATCCGTCCGGCGATTTCATCAGGCGTCTACGGCGGCGTTACAACGTACAGCTGCAATGCCGCGGCGCTTTCGGACCCCAAGGGAACCTCTGTTGCGTTCACCGAGGATGCGCAGGGCGCTGCCCACTGGAGCGAAACGATAGATTTAATGGCGGTTAAGGGCGGAAATTACATAGAGTACGGCGAATACTGCTACTACATCATCGTTCAATATGACCCCAAGGAAGACGGGAGCGGCTCCATAGCCGAGGAAATGACTTATCACAACGATGAAGCGACCGGCTATATCGAAGTGAGCGACCCGCAGCACGAAAACGACGTGCGCGGCGTCAACGATCTGTATGACACCGATTTTGAAACAGACGAAGCTTACGGCGTTTGGGCGCCCGAGCGCGACCCCGGCGGCGGAGACGTGGGTGCTTTTTTCGCGCAAAAGGGAATGACGAGCTCCACCTCCGCCCTGAACAGGGCGGGCTTTACCCGTCTTCAGTACGGCCAGAGCTATTGCTATTATGCGACGACGAGCTTTTTATTTAACGGAGCGGGCCTCGAAGACGGCACCACCTATTATGCGGATTGGTATGACGACGACGTTTTTGTCTGCGGCAAATATGATGACGGCAGCGGCACGTCGGAGTGGCACGGTTATGAAAAACTCGGCCCGGACGAGTTTGAGATAAACTTTAGCTCTTCTAACGTCAGTATAGAAGTTACCGCTTATGATACAAACCCCGTCACGGGCCAGCATATCATACCCACGGGCGAGTTCAGAATTCAGGTTAAAAACAGCAGCGGGCAGTGGATAGACATTGACACTTTCACTCTCGATTCAAGCGGCAACATTACGTATAAACTCGCGAGCAAAGTTTATTCAAACAAGGGCTACAGCGGCATTCGCGTTATTTCACCCGACGATCTCACAGGCTACCTCTCAATCGGAACAGTTGTATATTACGTGATCAACGGAGACAGCCCGGTAGTGCGCCATCTGATAGACGATTTGCACGCAACGGATATCAACGTTGTCAACATCTCTACCAACGACGTATATACCAAAGGCGCCGACGAAGACGAATATCGCATTTTTAACGGCACCACCTTGAACGGACTGCCCGATTATGACAGACCGTTTGTTGAAGAAACGGGCATAGCGGACTATCCTGGAGAGAGACTCCCCGACGGTCACATTCACGCCTACCGCGCCGATATGTCTACCCCCGCAAAGTATTCCCAGAGCAGCGGCCAAGAAAAGGGAGTTATACAGACCGAAGATCACCAGGAAAATCACTCCATCAGCCATCAGTGGTATGTCTTTGATTACGAAAGCCTTACCACCGACCAGCTTCCGAGAGAGCTGCTTCAGGACATGGAGTTCTCTGCGGACTCCTGCACGTATTACGATTTGCTGCCTCCCGGATATCACCTGGATGAAACAAGACCCATTGAGGCAGGCGGATACAACTCCAGCAACAAAAACACGTTAATTTCAAGCGATTACCCGGCGGTGGTGACCGACTATACGGTAACGCCGGATTACAAGGGCACCGGGCGCGACCTGCTTACGCTGCACGTTGAGTCGCAGCGCGACCCTCACGACAATATAAAAATTTTCAACAACGCTTACACATACACCGGCTTTGCCATAAGATATTGGACCACAGTCTCTTACTTTGACGTTGCCGACGACACGGTTTACAACATTTGCGAGTATCAGCGCGGCGACCGCCGGAAACTGGCCAACGGTTTCAACGACGACAGAGGCTACGGCTCTTCCACTGTGAGTGACCGTTTCATGGTGGACGGAATTTATCCTCTTCAAAACATGGACGGCGACGGAATCGGGCAGCCAGGCTCCGCGTTATATTCCAACTACGGTGTTCATCCCACCTTCGTGGGCAACGTGCAAGACGGCCTTTACAAATTTGTAAGAGGCAACGGCGGCGTTTGGGCTTATGAAGACAAGACGGATGAAAACGCCGTCTACTATTATGAAATTCTCATGGAAACCGGCGAACACGGCACAACCGAGGGCGTAATACTCTATGACGTGCTGGAAGACGCAGCCAACACAGGCGGCGCCACGGGCGAAGCGGACGGCTGGAAGGGCGAGCTGCAAAGCGTAGACACGAGCCAGGCGAGAAGCATGGGCATTTATCCCGTTGTTTATTACACCACTCAGCCCGTTAACTACAATAATTCGCACACGATCAGCGGCCACACGGTGTGGGATGACGCGCTCGATGAGCGCCCCGAAATCTGGAGCACGGAAATGCCGGCGGATAAGTCTTCCATCACGGCAGTGGCGGTTGACATGAGATGGGCGGATGAAGAGCAGACGGAGCCCTTCGTGTTTGACGGCGCCAACTTCGTTAACGTGGTTTTGGCGATGAAAGCCCCGGGCGACACTCCGGAGGAGCCTTACGCCTACAACCGCACGGCGTTTGACTCCACCCGCACCTTTGAAGGCTCTGCCAACTCCACCACGGAATTTTCCATCAGCACCCGCACAATGGTTGAGCTGATAGATTTGCAGGACTTCAAGATTTTCAAATATTACGAAGAAACCGATGAAAACAGCGTAACAACGCAAAAACCGCATGGCGGCGTGACCTTTGAGCTTTACACCAAGAGCTGTGACGACACGAGCGCCGGCCACACGCACAATTACGACACCACGAGACCCGGCAGCGCCGGCTCATGCTGAGGCAGCCCGATTCAGACAAAGCTCACTCTTGCCGACGGCACTGCCGATTTCATGGGCCTTGACACCGGCGACTACGCGGTTGTAGAATCCGCCGTTCCCGCAAGACCCGTGGGCCTTGTGATGCTCGGCCATCAGTGGTGGACCTTCTCGGTGGATACCGAAACGAGCACGATCACCGCTCCCGTGGGTCACTCCACCGACGCGGCGGAGTATCCTCCCGTCAATATGGCATTTGACAACGAAACCGGCAGGTTCACTCTTGAAAATGAATTGCCCACGTTTAATATTTCCGTCACGAAAGACTGGGTGGGCAATGTTCCCGTAAATGAAGACCTTGTTTTTGACCTTTATATCGGCAGCGCAACGGAGCCCTTCAGAACTGCGAGAGTACAGGTTCCGTCGGGTTCGCACTGGGTCATAAATGACCTGTTTACAAACCTCGGCGTCTATGACGCAAACGGCTCAATCGCAGTATACACCCTTGTTGAGCGCAATCTTTCGGGCTACGCCGCAGTTTCACCCGTTGCCGGCAGAGTGACCTTCAGCGCTCCCACAACCGGCGATTACAACGCGGAATTTACCAACGAAAGCCTCGGCTCTCTTGACGTTGAAAAATGGGTAGAGGATGCGCGTGACGATGAAAACACGGAGTTTGTGTTTAACCTTGCGCTCACCGGAATCACCGAAGAAGAGAAGAACGCAACCTACAGCTATCTGAAATACGAAAACAATTCTCAAATACCGTATAACAGAACCGCCACGGCAGTAGACGGAGTGCTTACCTTTACTCTTAAACACGGCGAGAGAGTTCATTTCTACGATTTGCCGGTCGGCGCTGAATACACCGTAGTTGAAACGTCGGCAGACGGATATCATCTGTTGTCTTCAGGCGGCGAAACCGGCATAACCGACAACACAACAACGCCCGTAGCGTCGTTCCTCAACGGAGAGTCCTTCGGCGAGCTTGAGATTTACAAAAGGATACTTTCGGGCGACGTGTCAACGCCGTTCGACGTTACCGTGACCCTTACCAACAAGGACGGCGCAAAAATCAGAGGCACGTTCCCCGTAACCGTGTCCGGCTCATCACGCGAAACGCCCGACACGATCACCTTCACAAACGGCAGAGCAACGTTTTCAATATGCGCCGGAGAAACCTGGCGCATAGGCAAATTGCCGGAAGGCGCGGTATATACCGTTACCGAAACGAATTTGCCGAGTTACTGGACTCAAGTTACCCCCGAAGACAACCTCACCGGAACGATCGAGCTTGACATGTTCAGAACGGCGGAGCTCGAAAACGTCTACGCGGCGTCGCCTGCATTCATACGGTTAGGCGGCAGAAAGACTCTTACCGGCAAAGCTCTTACCGAAGGCGAGTTCAGCTTCACACTGACAGGTTCCGACGGCACGAATGAAACCGTTACAAACTCAGCGAGCGGTGTATTCGTGTTCCCCGAGATATGGTATACCGAAGCCGGAACGTATTACTACGTCGTAACGGAAGAATGCACTTTCGAAGACGGCATAACCTACGACAGCACCGAATACAATATTACGGTTGAAGTAACGGATAACGGAAGCGGACAGCTTACGGCTAACGTTACCGGAGCAGACGCAAACGCTCTCAACTTTGCAAACAGTTACAGAGCGCAGAGCACGAGCATACAGTTCGAAGGTGTGAAGACTCTTACCGGCAAAGCTCTTACCGAAGGCGAGTTCAGCTTCACACTGACAGGTTCCGACGGCACGAGCGAAACCGTTACCAACGCGGCGGACGGCAAGATAACGTTCACCGAGATAACCTACACCGAAGCAGGCACGTATACCTACGAGGTGAAGGAAGAAGCAACGGAAGAAGCCGGCATTATGATTGACGATACCGTTTACAGCATAACCGTAACGGTAACCGATGACGGACACGGACAGCTTGAGGCTGAGGTAACGGGAGCGAACGTACAGGCTCTCAACTTTGCCAATACGTATTCCGCGGCTTCCGTAAGCGTACAGCTCGGAGGCACGAAGACCTTTACCGGTTATCCCGCAGGAGCGACCGCGCCCGAATTCACTTATACACTCAGTGAAAACGGAGACGTCATAGACACCAAGACGACTCAGGGCGCAGGCGAGTATAGCTTTGACAGCATCACCTACGACGAAGCCGGAACGCATACGTATATCGTTAAGGAAACGAACGGCGGAGCAGACGGCGTTACCTATGACGGCACCGAATACAATATTACGGTTGAAGTAACGGATAACGGAAGCGGACAGCTTGTCGCTAACGTTACCGGAGCAGACGCAAACGCTCTCAACTTTGCAAACAGCTACAGAGCAGAGAGCACGAGCATTCAGTTCGAAGGCGTGAAGACTCTTACCGGCAAAGCTCTTACCGCAGGCGAGTTCAGCTTCACGCTGACAGGTTCCGACGGCACGAATGAAACCGTTACCAACGCGGCGGACGGCAAGATCACGTTCACCGAGATAACCTACGACGAAGCAGGCGCGTATACCTACGAGGTGAAGGAAAATTCGACAACCGAAGCCGGCGTTACCGTTGACGATACCGTATATTCAATCACGGTTACCGTTACCGATGACGGACACGGACAGCTTGAGGCAGAGGTAACGGGAGCGCAAGCGGATGCGATCGATTTCACCAACGCTTACGCGCCGAACAGCACGAGCGTTGAGTTCAGCGGAACGAAAACGCTCAGCGGCAAAGCTCTTACCGAAGGCGAGTTCAGCTTTACTCTCACGGGCTCCGACGGCACGAATGAAACCGTAACCAATGCGGCGGACGGCAAGATCATGTTCTCCGAGATAACCTACACCGAAGCGGGCACGTATACCTATGAGGTGAAGGAAGAAACGACGGACGAAGCCGGAATTACGATTGACGACACCATATATTCAATCACGGTAACCGTAACGGATGACGGACACGGTCAACTTGTCGCGGAGCTTTCGGGCGACAATGCGGAAGCTTTGAATTTCGCTAACTCCTATCAGGCGGGCAGCGCAAGCTTGACGCTCGGCGGCACCAAGACGTTTGAAAACTTCCCCGAGGACGAAGAAGCGCCCGTATTCATCTTCACACTGAGCGAAAACGGCGAAATCATTGATGTGAAAACCACTCGAGGCGCCGGAAGCTACAGATTCGCGAGCATCACTTACGATGAGCCGGGCACTTACGAATACACCGTTAAGGAAACGAAAGGCAATGCGGCGGGCGTAACTTACGACGACACCGTATATACCTTCTTGGTTACCGTAACGGACGACGGCAGCGGCACCCTTGTCGTAACCGTTGAAGGAGCGGACCCCGAGGCGCTGAACTTCACAAACGTTTACAGCCCCGAGGACGACGGAGAATTAACGGACGAAGACCCCGGAGGACACACCGAGGACCGCACTGAAAGCAGCACTACCAAACGCGACGTCACAACCACACGCAGGCCGTATCATCCCTCGACCCGCGTGCCGG
>CAJOLX010000047.1 GCA_905235625.1 uncultured Clostridia bacterium | reverse complement strand
GTACCGGGCTGGGTTTGCGCCTGCGGAACGACCAACACCGGCAAATTCTGCTCTCAGTGCGGTTCTGCCAAACCCGCCGAAGAAGGCTGGACCTGCTCTTGCGGAGCCGTTAACAAAGGTAAATTCTGCCCGAACTGCGGAGCGAAAAAGCCCGAAGGCGCGCCTCTTTACAGATGCGACAAGTGCGGCTGGGAGCCCGAGGATCCCAAGAATCCTCCCAAGTTCTGCCCCGAGTGCGGAGATATCTTTGATGAAAACGACGCAAGGTAAATTCCTTAGCTTATTCTGCCGTACGGGATTATGCCTGTACGGCAGATTTTAATAGCCGACAGATTGCGGCTTAATCAGAAGGAGACATTCAATGTCACAAATACAGGAATATAAGTGCCCCTGCTGCGGCGGCGCTCTCAGCTTTGAAGGCGCCATTCAAAAAATGAAGTGCCCTTATTGCGACACCGAGTTTGAAATGGAAGCGCTCAAGCAGTTTGACTTAAAGCTCGAGGAAAAATCGGACGAAATGAAGTGGGAAGAGCCCGCGGGCTCCGAATGGAGCGATTCCGAGGCGGGTTCTCTGCGTTCATACGTTTGCACGAGCTGCGGCGGCGAGATAATAGGCGACGAAAACACAGCCGCGTCCTATTGCCCATATTGCAGCAACCCGGTAGTTATGATGAATCAGCTCAGCGGTGAGCTCAAGCCCGATTACGTCATTCCGTTCCGCCTTGACAAAGAAGCCGCAAAGGCAGGGCTTTCAAAGCATCTTGAGGGCAAGAAGCTTTTGCCGAAGATTTTTAAAGAAGCAAATCACATTGACGAAATAAAAGGCATCTACGTTCCTTTCTGGCTTTTTGACGCCGACGCAGACGCCGACATAAAATACAAAGCCACCAAAACGAGGGTGTGGCAGGATTCAAAAAACACCTACACCGAAACCTCTTATTTCGGCATAAACCGATCCGGCACGTTGAGGTTTGAAAACGTGCCCGTGGACGGCTCGAAGCAGCTTGACGACGCTCTCATGGAGTCAATTGAGCCTTACGATTATTCTCAGGCGGTCGATTTTCAAACGGCTTATCTTTCGGGCTTTTTTGCCGATAAATATGACGTTGACGCGGAAGAATCGTGCGTGAGAGCAAACGAGAGAATAAAGCTCAGCACGGAGCAGACCTTCAAATCCACCGTCAGCGGCTACGCGACCGTTGAGGTGGAGAGCAGCTCCGTAAGGCTCAGCAACAGCAAGGCGAAATATACTCTCTGCCCCGTGTGGCTGCTTAACACCACCTGGAACGGGAATAAATACACCTTTGCCATGAACGGGCAAACGGGCAAGTTCGTGGGCGATCTTCCCGCCGATAAGGGCAAAATAGGCAAATACTTTTCCGCCGTCGCTGCGGGAGTTGCCGCTGCCTCGTTCCTCATCCAGTTTTTGATTGCGAGATAGGGGGCGATGAAATGAAAAAGCTTTATTCAATTTTGATTTTGTCGCTTTCGTGCCTTTTGGCTGTTTCGCTTTCATTTTCCGCCTTTGCCGCTCAGCCGAGGCTCAGCGACAAAGCGGGCCTGCTCTCTTACACCGAGCAGCAAAATCTCGAAAGCAAGCTCGATGAGCTCAGCGAAGAGCTCGGGGTCGATATTGCCGTTGTCACCGTTGACGACATGTCGGACGAAGGCTTTTACGACATAATGGAATTTGCCGATTATTACGCCGAAAGCAACCTTTCGGAAAACAGCGTCGTTCTTGCGATAAGCATGGCGGACAGAGATTACTGTATATCAACGCAGGGAATATGCATTGATTACATTACCGACGCCGGCATAAGCAGGCTTGAAGACGGATTTTTGCCGTTTCTCAGCGGCGGCGAATATTATTATGCGTTTGAGGAGTTTGCCGACGACTCGGCGGAGCTTATCAAATCCGGTCAAAACGGCGACGTTTATGACGAATGGATTTACGATGACGATAACGCATATGACGACTATGCCGAAGACGAAGGCTTTAAGCCTTTAACCGCCGCCGTTATAAGCATCGTTATCGGCTTGATCGCGGGCGCCATTGTCGTATCCGTGCTCAAGGGTCAGCTCAAGAGCGTTTCAAAAGAAAATTACGCCTCGAACTACGCTGTTTCAAATTCGCTCAATCTTTTAAGCCAAAACGACACGTTTTTGTATTCGAGCGTTGCGGCAGTGCCGAGGCCTAAAGATACCGATAACAGCACAAGGTCCTCGGGCGGAGGGCACATGGGCGGCTCGTCCACTCACGTTTCGCCCGGCGGCGTAACTCACGGAGGCAGAGGCGGCAAATTCTGATTGCCGCGGCATGCAAACAAAATTTTTCCTATGGGGGAAGTATGATGGAAAAGAATATGTTTCTTAAAAAGGCGCTCGCCGTGCTGCTTGCGCTGTGCGTGGTTTTCGGCGCAAATGCCTGCGCTCTCGCGGCGTTTGCCGGGGATGAAGAAGTCGATTACCTGCTCATGGGCGATTCGATTGCCGAGGGCTACGGCGTGAGCAACCCCGACGAAGCGTCCTACGGCGCGATAGTCGCAAACACAAACGGCTACAACTACCATAACATCGCCCGTTCGGCGAGAACGAGCGGCAAGCTTCTCGAGCAGATAACCGAGAAGGAAGACGTGAGAGAGCTCATTGCCGACGCCGAAATAATCAGCCTTTCAATCGGCGGCAACGATTATTTCACCGACAGAGATATTGTCGCTATGGCGGCGGGCCTCGTCTTCGGCGTTGAGCTGCCCAAATACAAGCAGCTCACCGTTCAGATGGCAGAGAATTTCGCAAAAATCATCGAAACCATCAAAGAGCTCAACCCCGACGTGCTCATTCTCGTGCAGACCGTTTACTGCTCGTGGTACGGCATACTCGGCAACGCTTATATGCACGGCACAAACAGCGTTAACAAGGTGATTTACGATTACCTTGAAGAGAACCCCGGCGCGTTTGAAATAGTTGACGTCGCCTCTGCGATGAACGGCCATAAGGAATATATCGCCATTGACACCGTTCACCCGAACGGCGAGGGCAACGTGGTCATAGCAAGGCTCGTGCTCGCGAAGCTCAACGAGCTGGGCTTGAGCGAAAACACCGAGCCCGTCATTATTGCCGAGGGCATCGGCTACGACTATTACATTCAGGAATACGGCGAGTTTGCAGGCAGGATTTTCGGCTTCATAGTAAGGCTTGCCACCGGCCACAACGTGTTTGTGTGATAAAATCATAAAAAAGGACTGCCGCGCTGTCACTTCGACGTTCGCGGCGGCCCTTTTGCGTTTTTAATATGCGGCAATAAGGAGCTGAATGCCGATGGACAAGGTTAAATCGATAATCGGAGACGTTAAGCGCTACTGGCGGGAGCCTCCCGCGGGGCGCTATATGACCTATAAAGAAATTCTCTCTCTTTCCTTCGGAGGAATGGGTCAGAAGTTCATTTATTACGTCATCAGTCAGATGATTATCACGATAGGCAACGCCCTCATAGGCAACACGATAGGCATTGACCCCTCCGCGATGTACGTTATTTACATCATCAGCGTGCTGTCGGGCTTTCCTCTCACGGCGCTCAGAGCCGCGATGATTGACAACACCCGCTCGATGAAGGGCAAATACCGCCCCTATCTTGTCAGAATGGGCATTCCCACCGTGCTGCTCGGCATAGGCTTTATTTCGATGCCTTACGAGCGCATGAGCCTTTTGTGGAAGAGCGTGAGCGTGCTCGGCTACAATATCGGCTTCCAGTTTTTCTTTAATTTTTACACCGACGCTTACGACAGCCTGATTAACGTTTTGTCGCCAAACAGCATTGAGCGCTCGGACGTGCTGTCGATTCGCTCCGTTATTGAGAATTTTTCGCCTTCCGTCGCAAACATCTTTTTGCCGATAGTCGCAAGGTGGATAACGGGCGAAAATACGCTCTATAATTTAAAGGTTTACCGCGTTCTTTTCCCGCCGATGCTCTTTGTCGGCTTCGCCGTGTCGATGCTCGCTTACGTCAACACGGAGGAAAAGATAGTTCAGGCAAAAACCCACGTTATTCAGATTAAATTCATCGACGCTTTCCGCGCGATAGCAAAAAACAAATATTTCTGGATAATTTCGCTTGCCGGCTGGCTCGGCTTTCTCGAAAGCTCGTTTAACAGCATTCTCGGCTGGCTTTATAACTATCAGGGCGCCGCGACCGCGGGGCAGTATGCCGTTATCACCGCCATTGCGGGCAACGCCTCTTTCTGGCCTAATCTCGTGGCTCCGTTTTTCATTAGAAAATACGGCAAGAAAAAGGTGCTCGTTTTTACCAACGTTATGAATATCGGCTTTATTGCCCTTATGCTGCCGATAGTGCGCTCAACGGGCAAAAGCTACACGATATGGCTGCTGCTCGCCTGCATGTTTGTAAATCAGTTCATAACCTCTCTCGGTCATCTTCTCGGGCCGAGCATTCAGGCGGATATAAGGGATTATCAGCAATATATCTCGGGCGAGAGAATAGACGGAATGTTTGCCGCAGTAGGGCTCATAGGCAACGCAATAACTCTCGCCACAAGCTCCGTTTTGCCCGCTCTTTACGAGCGCGCGGGGCTTAACAGGGCTGTCGCCGCTTCCTTCGGCTACACAAACGTTTACGACGTTCTTTTTCACCGCGATTATTTCGTGCGCATAAGCTCCGTGCTCGTTTTCGCTTCAGTTGCAGGCGCCGCCCTCAACGTAATACCGTTCTTCTTCTATGATTTAACCGAAAACGACCAGAGGGGAATTGTGAGCGTTCTCAAAATACGCGCCATGTTTGAGGATTACGGCAACGGCGTGCTCAAAGACGAAAATCTTATCGAAACGGTTGATATAATCGAAAACGCCAAGCGCTTTAACGGCGAAGAGCCGAGAACGCTCAGCCGCGACGAAATAAAGAGAGCCGAAAAGAGCGGAGATTCAGCCGCCGCCGAAAAAGCGAAAGAGGCTTACAGGCAGGCGAGAGAAGAAAATATTTATATCGCCACCTCGGGCAGGATTCTCGACGAGCTTGCCAAATTCTCCACCGAGCAGGGCAGGGCGTCGGCAGAGCTTGCCGAGCGAATAGTCGCCGCGGGCAAAGACGGATTTTTATCCATTGAGCTCCCCGTCAAAAAAGCCGCAAAGGCGATGCCCAAAAACACCGAGCGGGAGCGTGAAAACAGGCGCGATACCCTCACTCTCATTGAAAATATGAAGGCGGCGAAAAAAGCCGTTAAAAAATACTATCCCAACGGTCTTGAGCCGTTTGACTCCGAAGTTTTTGAAAAGCTCTTTGAAGCGCAGGATGATAACGAGGCGCAAATTGCCGAAGCGATAAAGGAGCTTAAAGCGGCGAGAGAGAGCGGCGATAAAGGCGCGGCGGAAATTAAGGCGAAAATTGCCTCTCTTCGTCAGACCCGCAGAGAAATTGCCGCCGAGCTTAAAAAGGCGACAAATCAAAATTCAATTTATTACCGCGCCGCAAAGCCCTATCTTGACGCCGAAAGGCTTTTGAAGCAGCGCAAAAATTACGAAAATCTTGAAGAAATAACCGCTCTTTATGAAGAAGCGAAAGCGAGAAAGGAGCAGGCAGTTGACGATTAACATAGATACAGGCAAAAAGAAACAGACCTTAACCGGCTTCGGCGTTAGCGGAGCGTGGTGGGCGCAGGTCGTCGGAGGGTGGACGGAAACGGACGAAAGCTCCGGCAAGCCCAAGAGAGAGCGCATTGCCGAGCTGCTCTTTGACCTCGAAAACGGCATCGGCATAACGCAGTATCGCTACAATATCGGCGCGGGGTCAAAAGAATCCGGCAAAGGCAAATACAGCGACGAAACGAGGCGCGCAAGCTCTTTTGAAACCGCCCCAGGGGTTTACGATTGGAGCCGCGACGGAAACGCCGTTTGGTTTATGCGCGAAGCCGCCCGCCTCGGCGCGGACGAAATCGTTATGTTTGTCAATTCACCGATAGAGCGACTTACGAATAATCACAAGGCTCATCTTGACAAAGCGGGCAAAACGAATTTAAGCCGCGGCAATTACGGCGAATTTGCGAAATACGTTCTCGACGTCGCCTCTCATTTCAAGGGCGAGGGTCTGCCGATTAAATATATCTCACCGGTCAACGAGCCCGTTTGGATCTGGACGGGAGGGCAGGAGGGCTGCCATTACCGCCCCGGGCAGGTTTACAAGGTGATGAAAACCTTTGCGAAGGAGCTTAAAAACTATCCAGCTCTCAAAAACGTTAAGCTGTCGGGCGCGGAAAACGGAGATATAAGATGGTTTAATAAGATATATACTTATATTATGGCGTCAAAACCGCTCAAAGACGTGACGGACGCCGTTGATTTCCATTCTTATTTTCTGCCCGTTCCCTCGTCCGTGCCGGGATTTATCGCAAAAAAGCTGAACGACAGGCTCGCTTTCGTTAAACGCTATAAACGCTTTACGGATAAGTTTTTTCCGGGCGTTCCTCTTAAAACGAGCGAATGGTGCCACATGCAGGGCGGCAGAGATTACGGCATAGATTCCGCCGTAGTTCAGGCAAAGGTAATGGCGGAGGATTTGATTTATCTCGACGTCGTTTCGTGGCAGCTCTGGGTGGCGCTCTCGCCGGTCGATTATTGCGACGGCTTGATTTATTACAATGATGACCGCTCCTTTGAGCTCACGAAACGCTATTACGCTTTCAGCAATTTTTCAAAATTCATTCGCCCCGGCGCAGTGAGGATTGACGCGCCGCAGAGCGTAGAGGACGCCTATCTGCTCGTGTTTGAGCAAAAGGATAATTACGCCGCCGTTGTGATTAACTACGGCGAAAGCGACAAGGAAATCGGCTTTGATTTGCCTGCGCGCACCGCTCGGGCTTACGTTACCGATAAAGATAACGACCTTGCCGAATTTGCCGTTTCGGACGTTAAGAATATAACTCTGCGCCCCCGTTCGATAACGACGGTAATAGTGGAAAAATAAGATAAAAATAACTCGTAAGTTCACAGCTTATAATTCAAAAATTCGCCCTGTTTTTTGCCATAGAGGGTGTGATTTTGTTTTCGTTTGCCGTCTTAAAAAATCTTGAAGCAGAGAGCGGCGGATTTACGCTCTTTGTGCAACATGAATAACGGCAAAAAGCGGCGCTTGTACAGGATGCATAAAAAATGTGCGTGTTCATAGTTTGTTCATAAATTGTTTACTATATGTTTAAAAATCGATATGCCATCCGCAACAACATCCCATTATAAAGAAATCGTAAAACGAAAGTGGCTCCTTAACGGGGAGCCGTGCAAATCTTATGGAGGTGCAAAGAATGAAAAAGGCAAAAAGAATCCTGGCGTTGCTTCTTGCCGTAGTGATGCTTGCAAGCGTCTTCTCCACCACCGGTATGGCGAAGATTGCCGCGGGCGACTACACTTCGTACAAGACCAACCCCAACGCTTACTTCAACAGCATCCAGAAGATAGAGTTTACTCCCGAGCAGGGCGCATGCTGGCTGCTCGACTTTCTGGATCAGCTGCTTTACGACGCCAACATTGTCTATGAACTTGACGGCGATCCGATTTTCGACGATACAGTTGACGTTCCTGCGGGGCTTATTACCCTTCACCCTCATGTTGTTGTCAAAGGCAACATCTATTTGAGAAACATTGATGAAGCTCTCTGGACCCTTTACAATTTTATTAAAGGTCTTGACCAAGAAGATGGATATTTCGAAAAAATTTTATATGTTACAGTGGACGGTGTCAACCTCACAGGACTTGCAAGCAATATCGTCGAAAATTCTGACCTTGGTTCCCTCAGCAATCTTAACTGCACCGCTCTCGGCAATCAGAACATCGACTCGAGAACTACGCGCGCAAACCCCGGCCGCGACACCACCGGCGGTAATGCAGGCGTTCCCAACGGCTCGCCCGACCTTACCGTTCTGTGCATGCTGCTTGAGTTCCTCTCCGATAACAGAGACACTCTCTCAAAAATCGGCGACGGTTCAATTGACCTCAATATTGTTCTTAGACTTAAAATTATAGGAAATTGGAAAGCCAAAATAACTTCTCTTAACATTCCCGATAAGCTTCCCGAAAGTGCGGGCCTCTTCCTCACCGACCTTCCCAAGGCTCTCAAGAATACCCTTTATTCCGCTCTTTGGGATTCCACCGCTGATGAAGCTCCCGCAAACTTCAACTATGATAACGGTATTCAGCAGTTGATTAACTGGCTGCTTATCGACGGCACCGGCGAATCCGGCTCCGACGGCGGCAAGTCCATTCTCGGCTCCGACTTCGAGCCCTTCCTTCCCGCTATCGCCAACTATCCCGGCGGAGCGAGCGTTTTCAACGAGCAGATTCAGGCTGACAGAGGCGAAGGCGTTCAGACCTACAACATGAACGTTTATCAGCTCGTCAACAATGCTCTTAACGCTTTGCTGAGCGGCTATGTTTCCGACCTGCTTTACGGCTTGCTTATCGATTTGCTCGATATTGACGATTCGGACGGCCTGGGCGATCCCGCCATCATGACCGACCTTGTGTTCTCACTCGTTGTCGGCGTTATCAAAGACCTGTTTGAAACCTGCGGCGCGCCCGAGCTTGTTTACACCGACGCCGGCGAAAATTATCCCGTGCCCAGGATTCGCGAGCTGCTTGACTGGCTGTTTAACGGCGGCGCTCTCGAAACGTTCATAAGGGTTGACTACAGCGGCATTTCACTTACCGACAACTTCATTCAGCTTCTCAGAGACCTTCTTCGTCTTCTCCCCGGTCTCGTTCCCATGCTCGGTATTGAATATCCCGAAGGTCTTATCCACACCACCGCGGAGCTCACCGAAAAACTTTATATGGATCTCACCATTGACGGCGAACTCGTTGAGCACGTTCCCATCTACACGACCTATGACGGCGACTTCATTTTCTATCCCGATTCTTCCGACAAGACCTATGCGGAATACGTTGAATCCCGTCAGGCGGTTAACATGAGCGACTCTTCTGCCGCAAATTACGTTAACCCCACCTTCATCAGAGAGGCTTACGTAATACCCGAGTCCGCAGTTTGGGCAGACATTCTTAAGGTATTGCTTAACAGCTTCATTGACGGCTGCTACTTCCCCGAGTGGGCAGATACCATTGCAGAAGTCGGCGCTTACGCTCTTGCTTCTCTCGCAGCTGCATATCTTCCTCAAAACAACTATTTTGACAGGCTCGACGCTTATCATTACATAGTTGAAGAAGGCGGCACCTATCAGCCCATCGGCACTGCCGCGGCTGTTACCCCGCTTGCTTACACTGAAGAAATTTACATCAGCGGCCTTAACACGACCGTAACCGTTCCCAGAGCAGCCGCCGACATCGGCGCTTCGCTCGGCGCGTTCTTCCTTAACGGCGCGTTCCCGATGGATACCCTCGGCTTCTGGCCCGAAACCGACACCAACTTTGAAACCTATCTTGCCGAGTTCCTCGTTTGGGCTGCTACCGAATACCTTGAGGTGTTCACCGGCCACTGGAACACCATTACCGGCAGATATGAAAGCCTCGACACCTACGGCGGCACTACCGTTGCCGGCGCGTGGCAGACTCAGTTTAACACCTTTGTTACCCAGTTCAATGCCCTTCGCTCCCAGTACCCTTCAACCGACTACGGCACGTTCACGGTTTGCAACATTCCCGCATCCGCTATGAGAGATCTTATTTATCCTCTTATAGACAACACCGTATTTGGTCTTGTTCCTGCCAACTGGCTGCCTTCATGGCTTGCAGCGGGCGGCTCGAGCGCATTGTTTAACTACTGGCTCGGCGACAGCCTTATCGATATCGATCTTCAGCAGATCATTTCGTTGCTCTCCATTAACCCTGACGGTGAGCTTGGTCAGAACGGACTCATCAAGGTCGTTCTTAACCTCCTTGACCGTGTGCTCGGAGCTCTTCTCGGCGGCAACGCTGTTCTTCCTCCGTCAACTCAGAACATTTCAACCAACAGAAACGTTTTCACCACGCCCACTTCACTCGGCGGTCTCGAGGCGTTCCTCGGCAGCGGCGCTCAGCTCAAGAGCTTCATAAGCAACTTCCTCTATTATCTCTACCTTTACGGCAAGCCCTTGCTTTCAACGGCTCTGCCCATAATCATGAACATCACTCAGGACATTGTTAAGTCGACCACCTACAGAGAGCTTAACGCAACCACCACCGTTGATTATCTTGAAAACAAGACCATTACTCTTAAAGACCTTCAGGATTATATTGACGAATACGGCGGCAACAAGAACCAGATCATCTTTGATCAGTCTGTTCCTTACAACAACGCCCAGATAGCCACCATGGTGGCTCAGGATATCGGCGTAAGCGATAACCTCATCACTTACTCAGACGGCCAATACTACGTTCCCTTCCCGAGCGCTTACACGAGACTCAGCTTCGCTGAAAAAGCGGCGTCCCACGCCTCTGATTATCTCAAGAAAGAGGAAGATTCGGGCGAGGATGTTCTCGGCACCGAATGCGTTGTTACGAGAAAGACCGAAAACGGCCGGAGGATTTACTTCGTTGAGCAGAAGCTCGACTACAGAGCTGCAACGGCAACTCTTAACAAGTCCTACGTTTACGACACCGATAACGTAACCGTTCTTGAAACCATTTATAATTATTCCAACTTCAGCAAAGCTTCCACAACCGTCAGAGACGTTAACAACAACGGTAAAGTAACTTACGGCAGCGGCTACGTGCTTTATGACAGAGAAGACTACGCTTCCGATAAGATTTCTTACCTCAACAGACGTAACAACGCTGTTGAAGACGCGTCTGATTTCATCAGCAAATATAACGGTTACATTCAGACCCTTTGCGACTCTTACGGCAGATGGATGAATTACCTCATCAATCTTCAGCTTAAGAACGCTAACCTCTATGATAAGAACGATGACGGCGTTGTTAACAGCGACGACGGATTCCCCGGCCAGCCCGATGACAGCGTTCCGTATCCGTTCTACAGAGCGAGCGGCTCTTCAAGCGTGTCGTACTGGGATACCACCACTACTTATAACTTCAATTATGCGCTAACAAGCGGCATCGTTCATGCTGCGTTTGACTACGCAAATGAAGACGTTTACGATGAAGACAACGTTTACGTCGGAAACCATGACGTTACTCTTGACCTCGGTGAGACAGAGAGCGTTGTAAGACTTGCCCTCGGCTCCCTTGACTTCGATATCACCAAGGACGAAGAAGGCAACTACAACAGCGGCTCCAAGCAGTGGGAAGACCTTACCGCTGCCGACAAGACCGCAATTACCAACAAGTGTAATTCTCTCGGCTACACTTATCATCCCGATGATAACGAGATCACCAGAAAAGCGTTTAACTACTTCACCGGCTCTGCTGTCGGCGGATACTCAAGCTTCGGCACCTTCACCGATGATAAAGGTACCAGCACTACCATTAACTTCGCTCCTCTTTCTGCCTATAATTCAACCGGCGAAGGCGACGGTGTTGCCCGTCTTAACAACCTCCAGAAGAGCTACATAACCTTCGCTAAGGGCATAAGAGAGTACGATGCAGGTATTAAAGAGCACTACGATGATATTTCCTGGAGAGCAGCTCACTCCGAAGGCAACATGCTCACATCCTATAAGATCAACTCTCTTGAGTGGGTTCTTAACTACACGAAGAGCGCTTACTATCCGATAGGCGAGCAAAACGGCAGAAACAAGAGATACAACACCGTTACCGGCGGCCTTGAGAGTGCATACTCCAAGTCAACCTACACCGAGTTCCAGAAAGCTTACGATTACGCGGCAGCTCTTAAAGACTTCATCTCTTCGGGCGGCTACGGCATAAGCCAGTCACTTGTTTCGGTTGCTTACAGAAACGTTATCAACGCTTACAACCGTCTCGTTCCGTTCTCGGGCGTTGCGGATTGGGCAGAGCTTCTTGCAAACCTTCAGGCAGCTTACACAGCTCTTAACAGTGACATTGGTCTTAACCAGGACGGCACCGTTAAGGATCCCGTTTACGGCTACACCCTTCAGTCACTGCTTGACCTGAGAGACGTTGCTCAGGATGCGCAGAGCCTCTATGATGAGTTCGCTCTTTCCTACGACTCCGACTATCAGTCAATAATCGACGAAGAGAGCACGCTCGTTTGGAACGCTCTTCAGAACCTTGCGTTCAACGTAGGCACCATCCCCGACATCATCATCAGCAGCACCTATGAAGGCCCTGTTGACAAGATCACCTACAAGCCCACCGATTCGGCAGATATCAGAACCCTCGGCGTTATCATAGGCTTCGCAGAAGGCGCAGGCCTTACCGCTGACCACATTGAGCAGGGCATATTCGTAACCACCGGTTACAGACTTGACGCTATGCTCGGTAATGAATTTGCATATCAGCCTTCAGGCAGAGGTTCAGGTACCGGCTCAGAGCTCATAGGCAAGATCGGCGGCCAGCCCAGATTCGAATATTACTGCGCTATCATAGGCGACCTTAACGGCGACTCACGTATAGACGGTAACGACAAGGCGATTGTTGACAGCATGCTTGCTCAGGATAATGTTGAAGATCAGCTGACCTACCTCCAGATAGCAGCCGACGTTGACCAGAGCGGTACAATTGATGCAACCGATATCAACATCATCAAGGCTCACTACAGATATGAGACTTACGGCGATATCGACGGCACTATCAACCAGACCTCCATCAATCCCAGCTGGTATAACAACTGATTGACGAGCGACAACTAAACTCGCAATAAACCAAAGCG
>CAJOLX010000046.1 GCA_905235625.1 uncultured Clostridia bacterium | reverse complement strand
TGGGTCCGCTTGCCGGTATATTTGCAGGGGATCTTTCCGCTGCGCAGGAGATACCGGGCGGTCTTTTTGCTGACGTGGCAGAGCTTGTAAAACTGCTCCATAGTCAGCTCGTCGGGGACTTTGCCCCAGTTGATGTTGTTCATAGCAATACACCTCAAAAATGATTTGTCGGTGTTCGAACCTGCCTGTGTATTGCCTTTTGTTTGGTGTTCTTTCCGTTCTTTCCGCAGTTCTTTCCAAAAACGTGATTTTGGCCGCATACGAGCCGAAGCCGGAAAGCCCCGTGATTCCAAGGAAAAACGACGGAAAGCCTTGAAATCACTGTATTTTCGGCGGGACGAAACGCACAGAAAACGCACTCCGCTGCACAGCGTGGAACAGTACCTTCAAAAACTCGAAATGCTGTGTACAGAGATGTACCTAGGGTTCGAATCCCTAACTCTCCGCCAGCAAAAAAGCGTCTTTTGTCTAATGACAAAAGACGCTTTTTTGAATGATGTTTGCCCTGTCGGGCAAATGATGTTGCCTTTGGCAATGATGTCGCTTCGCTAATGATGTGTCCTGCGGGACATGAAGGGCAAACATAGCATCATTGCGGCACGAAGTGACGCTGCATCATTTCGGAGCGTAAGCGGAGATGCATCATCAGCCGCATGGGCGGCGACATCATTGACATTTAATAATTCCGGGATTTATGATTGATATAGTCAGCAGAATGGTTTAAAGTTATGAAAGAAAACAAACTTGCCGATCTCTTCATGGGTTTTTCATTTATGCTCAGTTTTTTGCCCTTTAATTTATGACTTTTTCGTAACAACTCCGAATAAACCCCTATTAAACCTTGAAATATTCATGGGATTGTGATATAATATATTCTATGAATTGTATTTTTGTGAAAACGGAGTAACAACCTCGAACGCTGGTATTCAATGAAAGAGATAATGGAATATTTGGGCGTTAGCCGTGATACGATTCTCGACTGGATCGAGCGCCGTAATATGCCCGCCGCAAAGATCGGAAGATTGTGGAAATTCAAGATCAGTGAGGTCGATGCTTGGATGAAATCCGGCGTTGCCGCTGATAAGTAATTTGATTTTGGAGGCGCACTATGGCACTTGAAAATAAATTAGGGCTTACAAATTCCGCAGACCTTGCCCGTGAAGAAGAACGCATCAGCAAGAAAAAGGCACTTGAACTTTTTGAAAACGGTATGCTTGATAAATTGGAAGCAGGAAAATTTTCTGCCCTTAAGGCCATTCACAAATATCTCTTTGACGAGATCTATGATTTTGCCGGAGAAATCAGAACCGTAAACATTTCAAAAGGCAACTTTCGTTTTGCGCCTTTGATGTATCTTGAAGCAGCTCTTGCTAACATTGATAAAATGCCTCAGTCCACTTTCGATGAGATTGTCGAGAAGTACGTAGAAATGAATATTGCCCACCCCTTCAGAGAAGGGAATGGGCGCAGCACTCGTATTTGGCTCGATCTTATTTTGAAGAAGGAACTCCACAAGGTCATCGACTGGAGCCGTGTTGATAAAGAAGATTATCTTCTCGCTATGGAGCGCAGCCCCATTAAGGATATAGAGATAAAACACATTTTAAAAGCGGCTCTGACTGACGATGTAGATAGCCGTGAAGTCTATATGAAAGGTATCGACCACAGCTATTATTACGAAGGATATACAACCTTCAAGACGGAAGAATTGTAATTTTATTATAAAGTATGGGGCGATGTTCACGGAGATAGCGCAGCCTGCGCCGACCCGGACGCCGCCCATTCGTTCAAACGATGATTTCACAGAAAAAACCTCCTTTGCACGTTCATTGTACAAAGGAGGTTTCGTTTCGTCCGATGTGCGATTTATCGGGTTGTACTTTTCAAACATAAATGCGATACAGCCAAATGGATGACTGTGTATTATCCGTCATTCGCCTATTTCCGTCAAGATGGAATTGATTTGTTCGAAGGCTTTTACTGCATCATTATCTATCGAAAAAGGGCGCTTTTTAATTATATTTTGTTATTCCGCCTGAGAGGCGATTACCTTTTCAGCAAGGGATTTAAGCTCGTCTATGCTTTCGAGCGCCCCTATTTCGCGCCTGAAATTTGCGGCGCCGCGCACTCCTTTTATATACCACCCGGCGTGTTTTCTCGCTTCTCTTATGCCTATGTAGTCGCCCTTGTAAAGGCACAGCTTCGTTATGTGGTTCACCATAATTTCCATTTTTTCTTCTATGGAGGGCTCGGGCAAAATTTCGCCCGTTTCAAAATAGGTGTTGATGATTTTGAAAACCCACGGCCTGCCGAGAGCGCCTCTGCCTATCATCAGGCTGTCACAGCCCGTTTTGTTTATCATTTCGAACGCCGACGGAATGTCCGTTACGTCTCCGTTGCCTATAACGGGAATGTTCACGCTCTCTTTGACCCGCTTTATCACGCCGTAATCAACGGGAGGAGCGTACATTTGCTTTCTCGTTCTGCCGTGAACGGTTACGGCTGAAACTCCCGCCTGCTCGAGGATTTTTGCGAGCTCCGGCGCGTTTATTGAATTTTCGTCCCAGCCGGCTCTTATCTTGCAGGTGACGGGAATACTCACTGCGTTAACGCAAGCCGCGGCGATTTCGCCCGCGAGGTCCGGGTTTTTCATAAGCGCGCTGCCTCCGCCGTGCCCCGCAACCTTGGGAGCCGGGCAGCCCATATTTATATCCACCGCGATGCATCCGGTTTGCTCCGCGATTTTTGCGGCGGATGCCATAGCCTCTTTGTCGCAGCCGAAAATCTGCGCTGCTCCCGGCATTTCGTTTTCTCCGAGCGTCAGGAGCCTTTTTGATTTCTCGTCGTTCATGGCGATGCCCTTCGCGCTGACCATTTCGGTGCATACGCAGGCGGCGCCGTTTTTGAGGCAAAGCTCTCTGAACGCTCTGTCGGTTACGCCCGCCATAGGCGCAAGCAGGCAAATTCCGCTTAAATCCGTGTTTCCGATTTTCATTTTATCACCGCTTTGATTTTAACATCATTCGCCGATTTATTCAATATAAAAAAAGGTGGTATATCCGCGCGCGGCGTGATATAATAAAATTTGAGGTGTGAAATATGAAATTACTCGCAATCGACGGCAACAGCATAGTCAACAGGGCGTTTTACGGAGTGAAGCTGCTCACAACGAAAGACGGCTCGCATTATACCAACGCGGTTTACGGCTTTATGAATATTTTTCTCAAGCTGCAAGCGGACGTGAAGCCCGACTGCATTGCCGTTGCTTTTGACGTTAAAGCGCCTACCTTCAGGCACGAGATGTACAGCGGCTATAAGGCTACACGCAAGGGTATGCCCGACGAGCTCGCGAGCCAGATGCCCTATCTCAAGGAGCTGCTTACGGCTCTCGGAATAAAAATCGTGGAGGCGCCCGGGTGGGAGGCGGACGATATTCTCGGCACGCTTGCATCGGCATGCTCGGAAAATGACTTTTGCTGTATCGCCACCGGAGACCGGGACTCTCTGCAGCTTGTGCGCAAAAACGTTAACGTGCTGCTCGCTTCAACCAAAATGGGCTCGCCCGTTACCGTGAAATATGATATTGAAGCCGTTGAAAGGGATTATCTCGTTTCTTCACCCGAGCTTTTAATAGATATTAAAGCACTTCAGGGCGACTCGTCCGACTGCATTCCCGGCGTTGCAGGCATAGGCGAAAAGACCGCGAAGGAGCTCGTTTCAAAATACGGCTCAATTGACGATATTTACGCCCGCCTTGACGAGCTTGACATAAAGAAAGGCGTTCACGATAAGCTGGCGGACGGCAAAGACTCCGCTTACATGAGCCGAACTCTCGGCACGATAGTGACGAACGCTCCCGTTTCGCTTGATTTTGCGGACTATGCGCCCGCCGAGCCCGACGCCTACAAGGTGACTTCCATTCTCACCGAGCTCGAAATGTATAAGCTGCTCGAACGTCTCGACTTAAAAGCTCCTCCCGTGCAGATAAAAACGGAGGAAGCGGAAAAAGTTAACGAGGAGCTGTTTGAAGCCGAAAATCTCACCCTGCTCGTAAACGAGCTTAAAAAGGCGGGCAAGGCTTATTTCACGTTTGACTCGGGCGAATTTTATTTCGCGGTCAAAAACGGCGTTGCGAAGGTTTCGCCCGAAAACGACGAGTATGTGAAATTCATTGACGAATTTCTGTTTGCCAAAGAAATAAAGAAATATACCTACAACGTAAAAGCGCTTTACGAATTCTTTTACGATTACAGAGTTGACCTTGAGATAAACGGCATTTGCGGCGACGCGATGCTCAGCGCCTACGTGCTCAATCCCTCTTCGTCTTACGAGCTTAAAAGAATTATCGCCGAATACGCGGGCAACGCGAACGCTCCCGACGACCTCGCCTCGCTCACGGCTTATCTTCCTCTGGCTTTTGACAGCCTCGAAAGCGCCGCCGAAAAGAACGGTCAGCGCCGTCTGCTTGACGAGATTGAGCTGCCGCTCGCTAAAGTGCTCGCCTCTATGGAAAAAGAGGGCTTTATGACCGACCGCAGGGGCATTGAGAATTTCGGCGTTTCGCTCGGCGAAAGAATTGACGTTTTGCTCGAGGATATTTATGAAAAAGCGGGCTGTGAGTTTAATCTCAACTCCCCGAAACAGCTCGGTTACGTTCTCTTTGACGTTATGGGACTGCCCGCCCGCAAAAAGACAAAAACGGGCTATTCCACAAACGCCGAGGTGCTCGAGAGCCTCGCTCCCGATTATCCCATAGTGTCCGAAATTCTCGAATACAGAGCGCTCACAAAGCTCAAATCGACCTATTGCGACGGCTTGCTCAAGGTTATCGGGGAAGACGGCAGAGTGCATTCTTCATTTAATCAGACCGAAACGAGAACGGGCAGAATATCGTCTTCCGAGCCGAATTTGCAGAACATTCCCGTGCGCTCATCCCTCGGCAAAGAGATGAGAAAGTTTTTCGTGGCGAAAGAGGGCTGCGTGCTCGTTGACGCCGATTACTCACAGATTGAGCTGAGAGTGCTCGCGCACATGGCAAACGACAAAAATATGATTGAGGCGTTCAACAGCGGAGAGGATATTCACGCGATAACCGCCTCTCAGGTGTTCGGCCTGCCGCTTATGATGGTCACTCCAGAGCTCAGAAGCAGAGCCAAAGCGGTCAACTTCGGCATAGTTTACGGAATAGGCGCGTTTTCGCTGTCAAAGCAGATAGGGGTGTCCGTTTCGCAGGCGGATTCATACATAAAGGATTATCTTAAAAATTTCAGCGGCGTTGATTCGTATATGAAAAAAGTGGTTGAAAGCGCCAAAAAGAAAGGCTACGTTGAAACCGTTTTCAACAGGCGCAGATACCTGCCCGAAATTCAGTCGTCAAACGGCAACGTGAGAGCGTCCGGCGAAAGAATGGCGATGAATATGCCCATTCAGGGCACTGCCGCGGACATTATCAAAATAGCGATGATAAGAGTTTACGACGCGCTCGAAAAAATGAATCTCAAGGCAAAGCTCATTCTTCAGGTGCACGACGAGCTCATAGTCGAAGCGCCGGAGGACGAGAAAGAAATCGTGAGAGCGATACTCAAGCGTGAAATGGAAAATGCCGTCAATATGAGAGTCGCCATGCTCGCGGACGTGGGCGTGGGCAAAACCTGGTATGACGCGAAGGATTGATTATGAATTTTGAAATAACGCAAATGCGGGCAGAGCACATAGAGGGCATAGCGGAAATTGAAAAGGAATGTTTTTCGTCGCCCTGGACTTATGAGGGCATAGAGGAGGAGCTCGGCAACCCTAACGCTCATTTTCTCACAGCCCTTTGCGGCAAGCCCGTAGGATATATCGGAGCGCACGAAATCGCGGGCGAAGCGTATATCGCGAACATTGCCGTGCTGCCGCAATACAGGCGCATGGGCATAGGCGCAATGCTGCTTGAAAAAGCCGTTCGGGGAGCTCAAAGCAGGGGGTGCGAATTCATCACCCTCGAGGTGCGCCGCAGCAATCTCGGCGCGATAGCGCTTTATGAAAAAGCGGGCTTTGAAATTGCCGGCGAAAGGCGCGGCTTTTATTCCGACCCGCCCGAGGATGCGCTCATTTACACAAAAACGTTCAACGAGAGGTAAAATAAAGATGAAAATTCTTGCCATTGAATCCTCCTGCGACGAAACGGCGGCGGCGGTCGTCGAAGACGGCAGAAAAACGCTGTCAAACGTTATAGCGTCGCAGGTAAAAGAGCATATAATTTACGGCGGAGTAGTGCCCGAAATAGCCTCGAGAATGCACGCGCAGGCAATAAGCGGCGTAACGGCAAAGGCGCTCAGCGACGCGAATGTTGACCTCGGCGGCATTGACGCGATAGGGGTAACTTACGCTCCCGGGCTCATCGGCGCGCTGCTCGTCGGCGTGAATTTCGCCAAAGGGCTCTCTTATTCATCGGGCAAGCCTCTCGTGCCCACTCATCATCTGCGCTCTCACATAGCGGCGAACTATCTCACTCAGCCTTCTCTCGAGCCGCCGTTTCTTTGCCTCGTCGTTTCCGGCGGTCACACCCACATCGTTGCCGTTAAGGATTACACAGAGTTTGAAGTGATCGGCAGAACTCAGGACGACGCCGCGGGCGAATGCATGGATAAATCCGCAAGAAGCATGGGGCTCGATTATCCGGGCGGGCTCAATCTTGACAGAGTGAGCAAAGGCGGCAACCCCGACGCTTATTCATTCCCGAGACCCAGAGTGGACGGCAGCAAATATGATTTCAGCTTTTCCGGGCTCAAAACGGCGGTGATAAACACCGTGCATAACGCTTCTCAAAAGGGTGAAAGCCTCAATGTGCCGGACCTCGGAGCGTCCTGCATAAAAGCCGTCACGCGCTGCCTAACGGAAAACACTCTCGCAGCCGCCGAAGAATACGGATATAAAAAAATCGCCCTCGCGGGCGGCGTGAGCGCAAATTCCGTGCTCAGAGCCGATATGACGGCGCTCTGCGCAAAAAAAGGCATAGAGCTGTTTATGCCCGAGCTTAAATATTGCGGCGACAACGCCGCTATGGTCGCCTCTCAGGCGTATTATGAATTCCTCTCCGGCAACACCGCAGGCCCCGACCTCAACGCCTACGCCACAATGGAAATATAAACGCTGAAATTGAGTTGAATCGTATCTCAGAATTTACACACATTTATCAGCTCAGAAGGTTGCAAAAGAATCGCAGAAGCTCGATGAATTTTTGATTTGACGAGTCTAAAAAATCAGCTCGATTTTTGACCTGAATTTTGACCTGAATTTTGACCTGAATTTGCTCAAATTTTCAGCCTATTTCTTGACATAGTCAACTTTTTCAAAAATCAAAAACAGCAAAAGAAAAAGCCCCGAAAGCCTTACTGCATAAGGAATTCGGGACTTTTTTCATGGAGGTACCACCCAGACTTGAACTGGGGAATCGCGGTTTTGCAGACCGCTGCCTTACCACTTGGCTATGGTACCATAAAAAAATGGAGCGGATGACGAGGCTCGAACTCGCTACCTCCACCTTGGCAAGGTGGCGCTCTACCAGATGAGCTACATCCGCATTGGTGCCTTCGGCCGGAATCGAACCAGCGACACGAGGATTTTCAGTCCTCTGCTCTACCAACTGAGCTACAAAGGCATAAAAACGGCCTGCATAATTTGCATTACACAGGCCAATGGCGACCCGGAACGGGCTCGAACCGTCGACCCCCAGCGTGACAGGCTGGTGCTCTAACCAACTGAGCTACCGGGCCATATTGGTGGGAACAACAGGGCTCGAACCTGTGACCCCCTGCTTGTAAGGCAGGTGCTCTCCCAGCTGAGCTATGCTCCCATTTAGCCGCCTTTCTCAAGCGGCGTGATTTATAATACAATATAATGAGATGAATGTCAAGACTTTTTTTGATAATGTCGCCGATTTTTTCGCGACAGCCGCTACGACGCATTTCGCCGTCTTAAAAGCTCGGGCGGCGCAATCGCTTATCTTGCCGCGAGAGCGCGAATCTCCGAGGGCGTGAAGCGATACTTTTTGTCGCAGAAGTGGCAGCTTACTTCCGTTTGCTCGTCGTTTGCCATGTCAAGCAGCTCGTCTCTGCCGAGAGTGAGCAGCGCGTTTTCGACTCTTTGCTTTGAGCAGTCGCAGCGGTAAACGGGCTCAAATTCATCGAGAAGCTCAAGCTCAAAAGAGGGCAGAGCGTTCCTGCAAATCTGCTCGGGAGTCATGCCCTTCGCGAGCATTGTCGTTACGGGCTCAACCTTTTCAATGCATTCCTCTATTTTATCTATGGTGTCGTCCTCGGCGGTGGGCAGAAGCTGAATTATAAAGCCGCCCGCGAGGTCAACGTCTCTGTGAATTTTATTTACGAGCACGCCGAGAGCAACAACACTCGGTATCTGCTCGCTCACGGCAAAATAAGAAGTGAGATCCTCGGCAATTTCGCCGCTGACTATCGGCACCTGCCCGACGTAGGGCTCCTTAAGCCCCAAATCCTTCATAACGGTGAGCGTGCCGTCTTTGCCTACGGCGCCGCCGACGTCGAGCTTGCCTTTGGAATTAAGCTCCATTTGCACCCACGGATTTTCCGCGTAGCCTTTTACGTTCCCTTTGCTGTCGGCAACGGCTATAAGGCTGCCCGAAGGGCCCGAGCCGTTTATGCGAAGGGTTACGGAATCGTCTTTGCCTTTCAGCACAGCGCCCATCATCGACGCGCCCGTTACGAGCCTGCCCAGAGCGGCGGTGACAACGGGGGAGGTGTTGTGAATTCTTCTCGCTTCTTCAACTATATCAGCGGAATCTATCGCCATGACGGTGAAAGTGCCGTCGGATGAAATCATTCTTACCGCTTTTCCCATAATTTACCTCTTTCTTGCCGTGAACACGGCTTTTTCGCTTTCCTCTCCCGCGTTTTCAAAGGTCATATCGTCGTATATGCCCGTCACTTCAAAGCCGCTTTCGTCGAGCGCGGCGGATATCATTTCAAGCGGATAAGCCCGCTCTGTGAAGTTTTCGCCCGTTCTTACGTATTTATCCCCGGATTTCTCAAAAAAATCAAGATAAACGTCCACCGAATCGTCTTCGTTTGCGGAATTTTGCCAAACGCAGTAAACGTCGTCGTTATCGTAAACGAAGGTATTGTCCGCCAAAACGAAACGGTGCTTGTAAACCGTGTTTACGTCAAAGGCAAACACTCCGCCCGGCTCGGTGAAGAGCGAAACGGCGGCGAAAGTCTTTTTAACGTCTTCAAAACAGGAGAGGTGATTTATGCAGTCCATCACGCTGACCGTTGCGTTTACCGTGCCGTAAAGGTCGAGAGCGGTCATATCCTGGTTTAGAAAAAGGATATCCTGCCCCTTGAGGGCGGCTTTTTCTCTCGCCGCCATGAGCATATCAACGCTTACGTCAACGCCGATAACGGAAAATCCCTTTTGAGCCATAAGCGAGCTTATTTCGCCCGTGCCGCAGCCGAGGTCGAGCAAAATACCGCCCGAGACCCCGTTCCTTTTGAGCAGCTTTTCGTAATAATCCGCCCGTTTTTCGTAATCGGCATTTTTCATCAGGCTGTCATAAAACCTGCTGAATTCTGCATACGCCATAATTTTTACCTCTGTGTCAAACTTTTTCCGTTCCCGAGCCGCAGACCTCGGTAAGATAGGTTTCGGGGCAAATCCGCCGAACCTCTTCCAAAGCTTTGCGCGCCTTGTCTTCGCTGTCAAAAAGCCCGAATATGCTCGGCCCGCTGCCGCTCATCTGGCAAAGCATGCTGCCGCTTTCGCGCATAATTCTCTTTATTTCAACTCTTTCGGGCACCTCGACCACCTGCTCGAAAACGTTGCCGGCGTATTTGCAAATGCCTTTTAAATCTCCCTTTTCGCAGCAGTCAAGCATTCTGACTCTGTCCGGATGATAAAGATAAACCGAATCCGCCTGCTCGTAAGCCCATTTTGTGGAAACTCCCTTTTCGGGCTTTGCGATGAGCACGCTGATATTTTTGAGAGGGGAGAGCGGCGATAAAATGCCGCCCGTGTTTTGAGCAAGGCACGTGCCGCCGACAATGCAAAACGGCACGTCGCTGCCGACCTTAAGCCCTATTTTGCAAAGCTCGGGGGCGGTAAGACCCGCCGAATAAAGCTCGTTGAGCGCGCAGAGCACCGCCGCGGCGTCCGCGCTGCCTCCCGCAAGCCCCGCCTCGTGAGGAATGGCCTTTTCAATATATATTTTCGCTCCGCCTTTTATGCCCGTTTCTTCAAAAAACAGCTTTGCCGCTTTAACGGCGGTGTTTTTGCCGTCGCAGGGAATGCCGGGGCGGGAAACGCCGAGCGTAATTTCCCCGTCTGCGCTTTCAACGCTCACAAGGTCGTAAATGCCGACGCTCTGCATAACCATAAACAGGCTGTGATATCCGTTTTCAAGCTTTCCCAGAATGTCGAGAAACAGATTTATTTTTGCGTAAGCTTTAAGCTCGGTTTTCATTTTTTCACCTCACTCGATTTTCACAAAAAACGGCTCTCTCTTTCTGTAAACCGTTATCTTATCAAATCCGCACTCAAGTGCAATGTCGTAAGCGGCGGGTATTCCCTTGCCGAGATGCTCGTCATAGTGAGCGTCCGAGCCGACGGTGAGGTAAACGCCGCCGAGGTCCTTATATCTTTTTATTATGTTTTTGCCGGGCGAGGTTTCGTTTATCGGCTGCCTGAGGCCCGCGGTGTTAAGCTCGAGAGCGGTCTTGTTCTTAATGAGCGTCAATAAAATTTCGTCGATAATATCGGAATATCTGCTCATGTCCGCTTCTCTGCCGTAGTTGCCGCAGATGTATCTCAAGGGATAGGTCAGGTGAGCGAGGGTGTCGAATTTTGCCCACTTCGCCATTTCAAGCTCCCAATAGAAATATTCGTCAAGCAGCGGATAAAAATCAAAATCGCCGCTGAAATCCATATAATAAAAATCGTCTTTGTCGGGCAGATTGTGAATTGCTCCTATGACCACGTCGTAGTCGTATTGCTCCATTACCTGCTCGCTCAGCTCTTTTTCGTAAACGGCTTCTCCCATTTCCGCGCCCGAAAGCACCTCGAGCCTGCCCGAATACAGCTCTTTCATTCTTTCGCTGTCCGCAAAAGAGAGCCTTGCGGTTTCGTCAAAAGAATCCCTGTAATAAGCGTACATTTCGAGGTGGTCGGTGAAGGCGAGAGTTTTTATGCCCTTATCCGCCGCCGCCGAGCACAGCCTGTCCGCAGGGTGGTTGCCGTCAAATGAATGCTCCGTGTGAGTGTGTATGTCAACGATATTTTTATAATCCATAATGTATCACCCCTTCTATTTTATCACAATCGTTTACATAATAACAGTTAAAAATTAAAAATTATTGTATATATTTTCGAGGTATGGTAGAATGTTTTCATCAATTAAGAAAGGGTCTGTCTTAATGAAGGTATTGGTTACGGGCTCAAAAGGGCAGCTCGGCGCGGACGTTGTGAAGGAGCTTTGCCGCAGAGGTCACGGCGTTTGTCAGGCGGATTTGCCCGAATGCGATATTCTTGATATTGACGCTCTCGCAACGTTGTTTGATGAAGAAAAGCCGGACGCCGTCGCTCACCTCGCCGCGTATACCGCCGTTGACAAGGCGGAAAGCGAGCCGGAGCTTTGCTTTGCCGTTAACGCCGAGGGCACGAGAAACGTTGCCGCCGAATGCGCGAAGCGCGGCATAAAAATGCTTTACACCTCCACCGACTACGTTTTCGGGGGAGATGGAGATAAATTTTACGAAACGGATGACGAAAAAGCTCCGCTGAACGTTTACGGCAAGAGCAAGCTTGAGGGCGAATACGCCGTATCGGAAAATTGCAAAAAGAGCTTTATCGTGAGAATTTCGTGGGTTTTCGGCAGGCACGGCAAAAATTTCGCCGCCACAATTCTGCGCCTCGCAAAAGAAAAAGACGAGATAAGAGTGGTCAATGACCAGACGGGCTCGCCCACTTTCACCGAAGACCTCGCTCCGCTTCTCTGCGATATGCTCGAAAGCGAAAAATACGGTGTTTATCACGCAACCAACGAGGGCGTTTGCACCTTCGCCGAGTGGGCGCAGGAAGCCGTTCGGCTCAAAGGCCTCGGCGCTGAAATCATACCCATACCGACGAGCGAATATCCCACACCGGCGGCAAGGCCGCAAAATTCGAGGCTGTCGAAAGCTTCTCTCGATGAAAACGGATTCGGCAGGCTGCCCGACTGGCGAGACGCCGTTAAGCGGTTCGTTGAAGAAACGGAAGAATAGACCCGAAGGCACATATATCCCTTTTTGTATTGTAAAACACAATATTTTGTGTTATAATTACTATCTACATCAAATTTATATCACTTTTCGGAGCATAAGATGAACGACGAAGATGCAAAAAAAGTGAATAATAACTCAAAGCCCGAAGAATCGGCTTCCGCCTCATCCGGCGACGTTTTCGGCAGCGCGTTTGACCTTGACTCCATTTATTCCGCAGAGGAATCTCCGAGAGAGAGGGAAATGCGTTTAAGGGACGAACAGCGGCGCAGAGAAGAAATGGAAGCAATTCGTGAGGACGTTGAAAGGCGCTACTCCCTGCAGGCGGAAGAAGCCATGAGCAACATGGATTCAATAGTCGGCAGGTCAACCGCCGTCAGCGGCGGCGAGGAGAGCGAGGTAATTGACCTTGAAGCGTTCCGCGAGGGCGACGCTCAAAAATCCTCAAAACGCAGGCGCGCCAAAAAGAGAGCGAAGAAGAAAAAAGAAAAGGCTCCTCCCGTCTACATCGACCTTGACGAGAAAAGCGGAGTTTACTATTATCTTTACGTTCTCGGCGACCGTGTGACCAAAACGCTCGGGCACGTCATCGCCGCCGTTTTGCACTTTATTTCCATCCCCGTCGTAAAGATAAGGCGGGCGATACGCTCCGCGACGGCGGACACCAAGCGCAGGCTGAACGCGGGAGCAAAAAACACCGCTCGCGAGGCGGTCAACTTTCACAGAGAGATGCGCTCGGCGAGAAAATCGATTTTTTCGGCTCTCGGTCATCCCCTCAGCATTCCCTCCATAATCGGCCATTATTTCAGAGAGTCGTTTAACAGCCATAAGCAGCTTTTAAAAACCGTTTTAAACGTTGCGATGCCGATAGTTTCACTCGTTATTCTCATTGCCGTTTTCAATTATTGGAACAGCGTGACTTTCGCTCTGAACGTTATTTACAACGACGAGAGCGTTGGCTACATAACGGATGAATCGGTGTTTATCAAGGCGAGAGAGCTCGTTTCCGACAAGCTCGCGTCAAACGAGCTGAAGTCAAGCAGCATGTCGGCGTCATCGCTTAACGCCGGCTACGAGCTTGCTCTCGTTTCGCTCGACGAGCTGAGCGACGCGAGGACTATATCCGACAGGATGATAGCAAATTCCGTTGACAACCTGACAAACGCCTGCGGAATTTTCATAAACGGCAGTTTCCTTTGCGCCGTTAAAAATGAAGCGGACGCAAAAACCGTGTTTTACAACATTCTCGAGCCCTATGAAGAGGACGCCGCCGAAAACGGCTACGTTGTGGGCTTTTATGAAGATATTGACTACGTTCAGGGCCTTTACAGAGACGACCCCGAGGTTATGTGGGACGCCATGAAGCTTGAAACGACCGTGCTCGGCAAGGCGGGAGCGACCGCCGCTTACATCGTGCCCGAGGAGCAGACCGTGGACGATAT
>CAJOLX010000045.1 GCA_905235625.1 uncultured Clostridia bacterium | reverse complement strand
ACATAATCTATAGATGTATCAAAATAATCCGCAATCTGCATGAGGGTGGTAATATCCGGCTCAATCTTGTGGTTTTCATAGTGGTTGATGGATTGCTGGCTCACGCCGAGGGCATCTGCCAGTTTTTGTTGACTGATCCCCTGTTTCTGTCGCAGAAGTTTCAGATTCGGCAACACGTTCCATCCCCCCCTAACAAGCAGTTTAACAATGAAAATGAGTTATTGATAGTCATATATAGCTTGTTATTGACAACAAATAATTTTTGTTATAAAATAGATACAACAATATTATTTTGTTGAGGAGGGTGTTTTATGCGTTGTTTGAAGTGGATTTCGATGCTGACAATTCTTACCATGCTGTTCGCCATGCTCCCGGCGACGGTGGCGGAGGATGAGATTGTCGTTGACCCTGTGGAGGTTGACGGCGAAGCGCTCGACGAGCCTTACATAAATGAAATAACGAGAGAGCCGGAGGGCTTTCAGGGCCCGCTTACCGTGCCGGAGGGTTACGTTTTCGTGATGGGCGACAACAGAAACCGCTCCACCGACAGCAGAGACGCGAGAGTGGGCCTTATCCGCGAGGATTATCTTCTGGGCAGGGCGCTCTTCAGAGTGTCGCCGTTCGGCAAATTCAAAATAGGATAAAATTATGAGAGAAAGCACGGATAATATAAACTGGTTCCCGGGGCATATGGCAAAAACGCGCCGCCTCATCAAAGAGAGCCTGCCGCTTGTGGACGCGGTGTGCGAGATAGTGGACGCGCGCATTCCTTTGAGCAGCAGAAACCCCGAGATAGACGAAATAGTCGGCGCCAAACCGAGGCTGCTGCTTCTGAATAAATGCGACCTCGCGAATGAAAAAGCCACTTCGGATTTTGTGAAATACTTTGAGAGCGCCGGCATAACCGCTCTGCCCGTTGAATGCAACTCGGGCAAGGGGCTCGACAAATTTTACCCTGCCGTAAAGCAGGTTCTTGCCGACAAAATCAAGGCGAACGCCGAAAGAGGCATGGCGGGCAAGAGCCTGAGAGTGATGATCGTAGGTATTCCCAACACGGGCAAATCGTCCTTCATAAACAGAATGGCGGGTCAGGCGCGCGCCAAGGTTGAAGACAGGCCCGGAGTGACGAGAGGCAATCAGTGGTTCAGCATCGGCAACGGCATTGAGCTGCTCGACACCCCCGGCGTGCTGTGGCCAAAGTTTGAAGACAGGCAGGTGGGTCTGAAGCTCACCTACATCGGCTCTATTAAAGACACTGTCAACGACATTCAGGAAATAGCGGTGAGCTTTCTCGACTTTATGAGAAACGAATATCCGCAAAACCTTGAGAGCAGATATAAAATATCGGGCTTTGAAGACTCCGAGCCTTACGAAATACTTGAAATGATAGCGCAAAAGCGCGGCATGCTGCTTCGAAAAGGAGAGTATGACACCGAGCGCGCGGCGGTGACGCTGCTTGACGAATTCCGCTCGGGCAAGCTCGGCAGAATAACGCTTGACAGCGTAACGCCGTAAATTTTGATTTAAATTTCAAGAGAGGAGAGTGAAGAAATGAAAAGAATGCTTGCGATTTTTTTGGCGGCGGTGCTGTTTCTTGACGTTGTTTGCGCCGGCGTGCTCTTCTTCACCTCCGCTCCGTCCGACGAAGAATCGGGCGGCGAAGACTTTTTCACGAAAGCGTCCGTCGTCGCCGTGGGCTCAAATCTCATTCAAAACGAGCTTTTGATACAGGCTAAAGACAGAAGCAACACCGGCGGCTACGATTTTTCTATGGTATACGAAAATCTGAAACCGCTCGTTTCTCAGGCGGACGTTGCCATCGTAACTCAGCCGGGAGTTATCTCATCGGGTCACACCGTCAGCGGCGAGCTCAGATACAACGCGCCGCCGGAGCTCGGCGACGAGCTCGTTAAAACGGGCTTTGACGTTATCAACATAGCAACCGACCACATTCTCGACTACGGCGAGGAAGGGCTCATAAACACGGTAGAATACTGGAAAGAAAAGCCCGACGTCACGGCGGTCGGCGTTTATGAAAATTCGCAGGACGCCTCCGCTCTCACCATGACGCAGGTGAACGGCATAAAGTTCGCCTACGTTTCGTTCACCCAGGGCACGGGCGGAAACAGCCTGCCCGAAAACTCCGAAGCGGTCGTTTCGCTCGCCGCGTCGGAAACGGAGCTCGGCGAAAAAATATCCTTCGCAAAAAGAAAAGCGGACGTCGTTATAGTCTGCGCCAACTGGGGCAGCGAATTTGACACCGAGGTCACCGACGACATGCGCGAATTTGCCGCGAAGCTCGCCGAATGGGGAGCGGACGTGATTATCGGCACTCATCCGTCAAACGTGCTTGAGGCGGAATATATACAGGTCAAAGACAGAGCGCCCGCGTTCGTCGTTTATTCCCTGGGCAACGTGGTTTCGTGCTCCACTCAGCCGAACGCGCTGCTTTCGGGCATTCTCACCTTTGACGTTGTTAAAAACAAGGAAGAGAGAACGGTTTCGGTTGAGAATTTCGGCATATCGGGCAGCGTTTTGCATTACGGCATGAATATGTCCAAAATAAGGCTTTATCCGCTCGACGAATACACGGGCGAGCTCGCTTCGCTGCACGGCATAAACGATTCCTTCGACGGCTTCGGAGTGAGATACTTAAACAATATTCTTACCGACACTTACGATAAAAAGCTCATAGGCAGAGGTAAATGATATGGATGACTCTTACGAAAAGCTTGCGAGAAGCGGGGGAGCGAAAAACGTTTGCGGAGTGGACGAAGCGGGCAGAGGCCCTCTTGCGGGCCCCGTTTACGCCGCGGCGGTCATTTTGCCCGAAGGGTTGGAAATTCCCGGGCTTAACGACTCGAAGAAGCTGAGCGAAAAAAAGCGCGAAGAGCTGTTTGACGTAATAATTTCCGAGGCTGTCGCTTACGGCATAGGCACGGCGAGCGCCGAAGAAATTGACGAAATAAACATTCTGCAGGCAACCTATCTCGCTATGGAAAGAGCCGTTGAGGCGCTCGACCCTCCCGCGGATTACGCTCTCATAGACGGCAACCGCATGCCGCCTCTTCTCATCCCCGGCGAAACGATAGTCAAGGGCGACGCGAAGTGCGCATCCATTGCCGCCGCTTCAATTCTCGCGAAGGTCAGCAGAGACAGATACATGTATGAGCTTGACAAAGAGCTGCCGCAGTACCAATTCGCGAAGCACAAGGGCTACGGTACTGCGCTACACTACGAATGCATTGAGAAATACGGCATATCGGAGCATCACAGGCGCACGTTTCTCAAAAAGATAATTGAAAAAGACCTATGATAAAAAACAAAACGGGCGTGTGGGGAGAAGTTTACGCCGCGCGCTACCTGCGCGAAAACGGATATAAAATAATCACCACCAATTATATATGCCATTTCGGCGAGATAGATATAATCGCTGAGAAGGGCGGCAAACTGCGCTTCATCGAGGTCAAAGCGAGGGGCGAGGATTTTTTAATGCGCCCCGAGGAAGCGGTTGACGAAATAAAGCAGAGAAGAATTGCTCTCACGGCGAATTATTTCATGACCGTTATGTCGGAAGAGCGCACCGCGGCGTTTGACGTTTGCGAGGTTTATCTGGGCGAAGACGACAAGCTCAAAAAAATAAACTATATCCCCGACGCTTTTGAGGAAGCGTAAGAGCGGGCGTTAAAATCAATTTGAATATTCGCGCGGAGCAACCGACAGGTTTGTTCCGCGCACTTTTTATCCAGGGCAAAGGCAAAATATATTGATAACTGCGGCTTGTAATGCTATACTTTTAAAGTGAAATAAAAATGAAGCGAACGGTTGGTGACGACATGCTGAGATTTATTTTCGGAGACGTTGGCTCCGGCAAGACCACCCGCATTTATGATATTGTAAAAAGCCTGCTTGAAGCGGGAGAAAGCGGAATAACTCTGCTTGTGCCCGAGCAGTTCACTTTCACCTGCCAGAAGAATATGCTTGCCGTTTTGGGGGCTGAAAAAACGGCGGGCGTTGACGTGCTGTCGTTTACCCAGCTCGGCGAGAAAACAGTCGGAAAGCCCGCTTTTTACCGCAACCGCAGGCTGAGCGACACGGGAGCCGCCGCGATAATGAGCTTAACGCTCAAAGACGTGTCGGGCTCTCTCAAGGTTTACGGCAAGAGCGCGGAGAAGCCGTCGGCGGTGAAGGAATTTCTCTCTCTTTCGGCGGAGCTGAAGCAAAATCTCGTGTCGCCCGAGGCGCTCGGCGAAGCGGCGGAAAAAATGGAGCCCTGCCTTCTCAAGGCGAAGCTCGAAGACATTTCGCTCATTTTAAAAAGCTATAACGAAAGGCTCGGCAAAAGCTATTTTGACCCCGAGGATTTGCTCGAGGCGGCGGTGGCGTCCGCTTCTCTTTCGTCATATTTTTCGGGCAGGCGTGTGTTTATCGACTCGTTCAGAGGCTTCACAGCGGGCGAATACGCCGTTATCGAGCGCATACTTGCGAGCGCCCGGGAGGTTTACGTTTCTCTCTGCGCCCCGGGCGAGAGCGAAGAAAACGACGTTACCGAATTTTTCGCGAAAACGCAAAACACCGCCGCGCGCATTTCCCGCCTTGCCGAAGAGCAGGGGGTTGAGCGCGCGAAGCCCGTATACACAAACATAAGCGAGCTTATCACGACGCCCGACCCGGAGCTTGCCCATCTTGCCGCTTCCCTCAGAGCTCCGGCGCCCCTCACTTACGAGGGAGAGGTTAAAAATATCGCTCTCTGCAGAGCGTCCACGCGCTACATGGAGTGCGAATACGTTGCGGCGAGCATTAAAAAGCTGATAAGAGAAGAGGGCTACCGATACAGAGACATAGCGGTCATAGCGAGAAATATTGACGATTACAGAGTGCCGCTTACGTCCGCTCTCAAAAAATACGGCATAAAAGTTTATGAGGATTACAGAAAGAGCCCGGACGTGTCGCCCGTGATGAACGTTTTGAGCGCGGCGGCGCGCGCCTGCGCCGACAATATGTCAAACGAATCGGTTATAAGGCTCATAAAAACGGGCCTTACCGGGCTCACGACCGAAGAAATATCGCTCGTTGAAAATTATTGCTACACCTGGCGCATAAGCGGCAAAAAATGGCTGAACGAATGGACGGCAAATCCCGACGGCTTCGTAAGCCCCGAATACGTTGACGAAGAAGAAACCGGAGCAAAGCTCGAAAAGCTCAACGCGCTGAGAGAGCTCATAATCACGCCGGTAAGCGCTCTCAAGCAGGCGTTATCGGGCGGTGTCGACGGCAAAGCCGCTGTCGAGGCGCTCTGGAAATTCCTCGGCGACGTAAATCTTGCCGAAAACGTGAAGGCCATGGCATCGAGCCTTGCTTTTGACGGCGAGGACGGAGCAGTGCTCGAGCTCAAAAGGTCGTGGACTCTGCTCACGGACCTGCTCGACGAGCTTTACGGCCTTCTCGGCGGCGAAAAGGTTACGGCGAAATCGCTTGCCGACCTCATAGACCTTATGCTCGGCGTTCAGACCGTAGGCAACATTCCGCAGGGGCTTGACGACATCACCATCGGCTCTGCGGACAGAATAAGGCTTTCCTCTCCGCGCGCGGCGTTCGTCATAGGCGCGAACGAGGGCGTTTTTCCGCCCGAAATTAAGAAGGTTTCTTCGCTCACCGTAAAGGACAGGGCAAAGCTCGAAAAATACGGCATAACTTTAGGCGACAGCGGAGAGTGGAAAATCGCGGAGGAAAATCTCATTGCCTACTGCAGCCTTTGCTGCCCCAAAGAAAAGCTGTTTGTGACCTGCGCGTGCGCCGACGCGGACGGCTCGGAGCTCCCGGCGGGAGATTTCTATAAGAAAATACAGGCGAGCTTTCCCTCTTTGAAAGAGCAGGACGCGGGCTCGCTCGGCGGCTTGTTTTATTCCGAGAGCAGTCAGCCCGCATTTGAGCAGCTCGCAAAGTCCGAGCCCGGAGAATTCAGAGAAACGCTCAGCGAATATTTTTCCGCGAGGGAGGATTATTCGGGCAAAATCGCCGCCTTGCAGAGAGCGGCGGGCGGCAGAAACTTCAAAATATTCAGCCCTCAAATCGCACGGGAGCTTTTCGGGGAGAATATGTATATTTCCCCCTCGAGAATTGAGCAGTATTACAGGTGTGCCTTTTCTTATTTTTGCAAATACGGCTTAAAAGCAAACCCGAGAAAGCAGGCGGAGCTTGACGTTATTCAAATGGGCAACGTCAATCACAAGGTGCTCGAAACCATGCTCAGAGAAAATTCAAAAGAAGAGCTCTGCGCGATGGACGACGGTCAAATAAGAAGCAGAATAAAAGAGATAATGGACGAATACCTCGTCGAGGTGCTCGGCTCGCCCGAAGACCCGAGATTTCTCTATCTTTATTCAAGGCTCGGCGACACTTTGCTTGAAACGGTGAAAAAGCTGATAGCCGAATTTTCGGAAAGCAGCTTTGAGCCTGCGGATTTTGAGCTTACCATAGGCTTTGACGGCGAAATCCCCGCCTATATTCCCGAGGGTTCTGCCGGCGTTTACATAAACGGAAAGGTGGACAGAGTTGACCTTTGCGAAGACGGCGGAAACAAATATTTCAGAATAGTTGACTACAAATCCTCCAAAAAGGATTTTGAGCTTGCCGATGCCGTTTACGGATTAAATCTGCAAATGCTCGTTTATCTGTTTGCAATCTGGCAAAACGGCGGCAAAAAATACGGCAAAAACATATCCCCCGCAGGCGTGCTTTATTACAACACCGCCGACAAAACGGTTTCTTTCAGTCCGGGCGACTCCGAGGAAGATGCGCTCAGAGACAGGCTCAAAGCGGGCAGAATGACGGGGCTCGTGCTCAGCGACAGCAGGGTGATAAGCCTTATGGAAAGCAAAGCGGAGGGGCTGTTCATACCCGCCTCCATAGACCCGAAAAGCGGCAATATAAAGGGCAGCGTGCTGAATTTAGAGGGCTTTAAGTCACTTAAAAGAAGAACGGATAAGCTCATATCCGAAATGGCGTCCATGCTCAGAAGCGGCGAAATAAGCGCTCTGCCCTACAAAAGCAAAAGCGGCGAATTCAAAAACTGCTCTTACTGCGATTACAAAGCGGTTTGCGGCTTTGAAAACACCGTGCCCGCAAGGGTGATGCCCGAATTCAAAAAGGACGAAGTAAAAGAAAATCTTGAAAACGGAGGTGACGGAATTGGCAATAAAGTGGAATGAAAACCAGCTCAAGGCGATTGAAGGCAGAAACGGCACCATGCTCGTCAGCGCCGCCGCCGGTTCCGGCAAAACCGCCGTGCTCGTTGAGAGAGTCATAAGAAGGCTGCGCGACGGCGAAAATCCCTGCGGCATAGAGAATTTGCTCATAGTCACCTTCACGAGAGCCGCTGCGTCTCAGATGAAAGAGAAAATATCCTCGGCTCTGCAAAAGGCTTTGCAGGAAGAGCCCGGCAACAAAAGGCTGCGCAGGGCGCTGTTTATGCTGCCCTACGCCAATATCAGCACGATAGACTCGTTTTGCGTAAATCTCGTAAGAGACAACTACAACGTTCTCTCGATTTCTCCCGATTTTCAGATGCTTGACAACAGCAAAACCGAGGTTTTAAAAGAAGAGGCGGTAATGTCGGTCATAAACGATTTTCACACCGGCAGAAAAGAGGAGTTTGAATATCTCAATTATCTCATAAACCCCGGCAGGAGCGACGACAAGCTCAAGGAAATCATAAAAAATCTTTACACAGCGTCCATGGCCTACACCTTCCCCGGGGATTATCTCGAGAGCATAAGAAAGGTTTATGACGACCCCGGCCAAATGCTTGAAACGAAGTGGGGCGAGAGCGCTCTTTTCGGCGCGAAAAGCTATCTCACAGAAACCATAGCGAAAATAGATTCGTGCATCGAAGCGGCGAGGAGCGAGCCGGGCGCGGAAAAATACGTTGATATTTTCAGCGACGACAAGGCGCAGTTAGAGAGAGTGCTCGATTCAATTTACACTAAAGACCCCGAAGAAATACAAAAGGCGATGAACGCCGCGTCGTTTGGCAGAATGCCCACCGTAAGAAACGTTCCCGAGGGGCTCAAAAGCCGCTGCAAAGCCGTAAGAAATTATTCGAGCAGTTCCGGGTCGGGCTATTTCCGCAATCAGATTTCTTATCTTGATTTTTCGCAGGAGGAATATTGCGGGCACATGCAAAAGCTCGCTCCCGCAGTGAACACGCTCATTGACGCCGTTAAGGAATTCGGCAAAAAGCTGCGCGAGCTTAAAGACGAGGAAAACGCCTACGGCTTTGACGACGTGCTTCATTTTGCTCTCGAGCTTCTCGTTACGAACGAAAACGGCGCGCCCGTAAAAACGCCTTACGCGAAGCAGCTGAGCGAAAATTACGACGAAATTCTCGTTGACGAATATCAAGACGTCAGCAAGGCGCAGGATACCGTTTTTGCCGCCATTTCAAAAGACGACTCAAACAGATTTATGGTCGGCGACGTTAAGCAGAGCATCTACGGCTTTCGCAGCGCGATGCCCGAGGTGTTTACGGATTTGAGAAAATCCATGACGGATTACGACGGCGTAAATTACCCCGCGAGAGTTGACCTTTCGGCAAACTACCGCTCGCGCAAAGGGATAACCGACACGGCGAATTTCGTCTTTTCGCACCTCATGACCGAGCGCGCGGGCGGCGTGGATTACAACGAGAGGGAGGCTTTGAACCCCGAGGCGGAATATCCTGAGAGCGACTCTCCCTGCGTTGAGGTATATCTGCTTGACAAAAGCAAAGAGAGCCAGGCGCTCTTCGCGGCGAATTACATAAAAAACGCCGTCGAAAACGGAATGCCCGTTTATGACGGCGGCGAAACGAGAGCTGCTAGATACGAGGATTTCTGCATTCTCGCGAGAAAGTCAAAAAGCTTCGGCATTTACACCGAGATTTTCAAAAACGCGGGCGTTCCTCTCACCGTGCAGGCGTCAAAGGATTTGCTCAAAACTCCCGAGGTGAGCTTTGTGATTTCTCTGCTCAGGGTCATTGACAATCCCCTTTGCGACATACCGCTCACCGCCGTGCTCATGTCGCCCGTTTACGGCTTCACCGCCGACGAGCTGAGCGAAATGCGCATTGCCGACAGAAAAGCGAATATATATTCCTGCCTCGTAAAAAGCGCGGCGGACGGCAGCGAAAAAGCCGAGCGCTTCATTAAAGACCTCGAGAGGCTCAGAAGAATAGCCGTTAATCTGCCCGCAAGCGAATTTACCGAGAGAATTATAGAGGAAACGGGCTACAGAGCGATAGTTTGCGCCATGAACGGCGGCGAGAGCAGGCTGGCGTCGGTTGAAAAATTCTTAAGCGTTGCCAAAAGCTATGAGTCAACGGGCGCAAAGGGCATATCCGCGTTTTTGAGATATCTTGACAGCCTTGAAAAAAGCGGCAAGCCCGTAGAAGTAAATCCTTCGCTCACCGACGCCGCGGACGCGGTCACCATGACTACCATTCACAAGAGCAAGGGCCTCGAATACCCCGTGGTTTTCCTTTGCGAATGCGAAGGCAATTTCAACGAAAAAGACGTTACGGAAAACGTTTTGCAGGTTGAGGGCTTCGGGCTCGGAATGAAGCTCAAGGAAAACGGAATTTCATACGAGACGTTTCCGCACGCCTGCTTAAAGCAGGAGATACGCAGAAAAAACCGCTCGGAAGAGATGAGGCTGCTCTACGTCGCGATGACGAGGCCGAAAGAGAAGCTTATAATTCTCGCCGGCAGCAATGATTGGGGAAAAGAGCTTTCTTCCGTTGCGGCAAACGTAACGAAAGGCGAAAATCCCGGGCCGTGCGCCGTGCTCGGTTTGGCAAATTACTCCAAGGTGCTTTTCACGGCGCTTATGAAGCATCCGGACGCTCACCTTCTCAGAGAGCTTGCCGAAATTGATTCGTCCGTGAGAGAAGACTGCGCCGGCAGAATATCGTTTGAGCAGGTCATATCCCGCGAAGAGGAGCAGGGGGCGGAAGAAGAAGCGCCCGCCTGCGGCTCCGACCCGGCGCTCTTAAAAGAGATAAGCGAAAGGCTGAGCTATTCCTACCCATATTCCGCCCTTGACGGCATAGTCGCCAAGCGCATAGCCTCCGATTTTGAAGACGAGGGCCCCGATATGGAATATTTTGCCTCGGACGTGCCGGCGTTCGCGCTCTCTTACGGACTCACTCCCGCTCAGAGGGGCACTGCGACCCACAGGTTTATGCAGTATGCCGATTTTGCCGCCGCCGAAAAGAATATAGACTCGGAGCTTGACAGGCTCGTTTCGGAAAAGCTGCTCACCGAGCAGGAGGCGAAGGCGGTCGACAAAGGCAGCATTCATAAGTTTTTGATTTCGTCCGTTGCCGACAGAATTTCAGCTTTGCCCAAAGACAAGGTGTTCAGAGAATACGCTTTCAACGCCTCTTTGCCCATAAGAGAGATTTATCCCGATATTCCTCCGGAGGAAGCGGGCGACGAGGTGATAATGATAGAGGGCGTTACGGACTGCGCCTTTATCGAAAACGGCGAGCTCGTGATAGTCGATTACAAAACGGACAGAGCCGCTTCTCTTGCCGAGCTTGCGGTCAAATATTCGCCTCAGCTCACCACTTACCGCAAGTGTCTCTCGCAGGTGTTCGGCATGCCCGTTAAGGAGTGTTTGATATATTCTTTCCGTTTCGGAGCACAAATAGAAGTTAAATAAAAAACGGTTTAAAAATCCGAAACAATGTGTTATAATTTATCGGTATTATGACGAGGGGGGGAGAATATGGAAAAAACGGGTGTTAAAATCACGGCTGCGGCTCTTGCGCTGAATATCGCCCTTTTTTCCGTTAAGCTTTACGTCGGCATAAGCTCGGGCTGCCTTGCAATTTATTGCGACGGCATCAACAACCTTGCCGACGCTCTCTCAAGCGCCGTTTCGGTGTTCGGCTTTGCCGCCGCTTCCCGAATGAACGAAAGGCAAAACAAGAGGGCGCAGAGCCTAATCGCATTTGTGATAGGGCTCGCCGTGGCTTTTACGGGCGCTTATTTTGCCTATCAGGGGCTTGAAAAGCTGCTTTACCCGACCTTTGTGTCATTTTATCTTAACTACGCTTTTCTTATCGGCGTAACGGCTCTCGTAAAGCTCGGCATGGGCTTTGCCTTCAGGCGCGCGGGCAAAAAGAATCCGTCGCCCGTTTACAAAACCATGGAGCTTGACAGCTTCACGGACTGCGCCGTGACCGTTTGCGCGCTGATAGGCTTCGGCCTTACGGAAAAGCTCAATTTTGCGATAGACGGCGTTATCTCGGCGATAATCGGCGTTTACGTTGCGGTGACTGCCGTAATAACCGTAAAGCGGCAGGTCTCATTCTTAATTAACGATTAAAGGGGTTGTCAACGTGAAAGAGAAAAAAGAAAAGGTCAAAAAAACCGGAAAGCAGAAGTTCGTTAAATTTTTAAAGGTGATTTGCGTGATTATCGTTGTTATTGCGGTCATAGTCGGCATTATTACTTTGCTCAACACGCTCGGCAACCGCTCAAACAGCAACTTCATAAAGGGCCTCGCGAAGGTCGAATATGAAAATCAGCTCGCGCCTCAGCTTGACGAAGACGGCTATTATGCGATAGTTTCCGATGATGAAATAAACGTTATGCAGCTTACGGACGTGCATCTCGGCGGCGGCATACTGAGCGTTAAAAAAGACAATCTTGCGATAAATGCCGTCAGCGCGATGATAAGCGCCGAAAAGCCCGACCTCGTGATAGTGACGGGCGACATAGCTTATCCCGTGCCGTTCCAGTCGCTCACGTTCAACAACAAAAACGGCGCAAAATTATTCGCTCAGCTCATGGAGCAGCTCGGAGTTTACTGGGCGCCCGTATTCGGCAATCACGACACCGAGGCTTACTCTTTCTATACGAGAGAGCAGATTTACGATTTCTACACCTCCGGCGATTATCCTCACTGCATTATGCAGGCGGGCCCCGAAGACGTTGACGGCGTTGGCAACTACGTTGTAAACGTTAAAAAGACAAGCGGAGAGATAACTCAGAGCCTTTTCCTGCTCGATTCTCACTCCTACGTTGACAACGACTATTTCGGCATTATGTGGAAATACGACACCATTCACGAAAACCAGGTGCAGTGGTATGAAGACACTCTCGCGAAGCTTACGGAGGAAAACGGCGGCGCGGCTCCCAAATCGCTGGTATTCTTCCACATTCCTCTGCCCGAGATGAAAGAAGCCTATGACGAATGGGCTGAAAACGGCTTTAAAGACACCGAAAACGTAAGCCACATTTACGGCTACGCAGGCGAGCACAAGAGCGTCGTTTACGGCAGCGAGCACAATTACGGCTTCTTTGACAAGGCGCGCGAGCTCGGCTCCACGCAGGGCATACTCTGCGGCCACGACCACCTCAACAACTTCGCCGTTGACTACAAGGGCATGCGCATGTCTTACAGCTACAGCGTTGACTACCTCGCCTATGTCGGCATTATGAAATACGGCCTGCAGCGCGGCTGCACCATGATAGATATTTCGCCCGACGGCTCATACAACGCGCATCTTGAGAATTATTATCAGGATAAGTATAAGCCGGCGGCAGGCAAGGAAGCCGCGCTTATGGAGCAGCTCAACGAAGATCCCGGTTACAGTGGGCAGGCATCTTAAGCGAAGAACAAAGCGAAAATTTTATTTAGATAAGTAAGCAGGGTGCGAACATTAAAGCTCGCACCCTGTATTATTACGCTCCGAAATATATAACTCGTCTGTTTGTATTTTCGCTTTTCGACGTTTTTCCGTCCTTGCCGTGCAACAGCACTGTCTACGGACGGAGAAAATGGCGTCTTCAAAACGGGGTCCCCGAAAAGTTGAAAACTTTTTGCAGCGGAGTGAGTGAGTTTTCGCGCGGACAAGCTTTTGATAGGCGCGGAAACGAGCGATACGAAGCTTGCGACGACGAATGCCCGCCCTCGCAAGTGCAAACAATAAGAGAACAAAGCGAAAGCGCCTCTGATGAGGACTTCCGTATTAAGCGAAGAACAAAGCAAAAAAGAATAGGAATAAAAACAGCGTGGTGCAAACAGTCAGTTTGTGCCACGCTTCTTTAATCTCCGAAGTATTTTAATTGAGCGAATTATTTTTTCTTCCCCCGTATCACTCTCCTTACGGCTTTCTGTAACGTAAAAACTCACAAAAAGATTTGCGGGAAATTATGTAATATGACAAAAAATACTGTAAAAAACTTTGTAAAATAAATTGTTCTTGAATATGCGGGCGCACTGTATTATAATAAAACGGTAACAGAAGCTCCGAAAAAGGCTTTTTATCAATTACCAGTTGCTCACAACTAAAAGGAGGAACCAACCATGAAATTCTCAAAGAGATTGCTGAGTCTCGCTCTGTGCTTCATAATGGCATTCGGCGTGTTCGCAATCGCTCTGTCCGCTTCTGCGGACTCCCCCTCAACGGTGCTTTCTTATTCCGAGCTTGACAGCACCTATGAAGGCAGCGACTTCGTTTACCTCGCCTTAAGATTTTATGACGACGAAGGCAACGAGCTCGCGACCGGCGCTCAGCTCAGCTGCGGCACCACCTATAATTACAGCATTTACTTCAAGAGCAATCAGACCGTTTACGGCGCGTCTTATCTTCCCATTGCTCTTGACGCGGACCTTTTTGATTACACCGCCGCGGCTAACGGCAAAATCACAGCCGCTCCCTCAAAGATCGGCGTTGACGGCTCTTCCGCCACTTACAAAAACGCGTTCTTCAAGAATCAGACCGGCGTTGCCCACTCCGAGATAGTTGCTTCCACCGGTTATTCGGCAGAGGAAGTTCAGTCATGGGGCGGCCTCAGGCTCACTCTCGTTTCCGGCAACAACAATGCCGAATTCAAGGACGATACCCCCATATTCAGCGGCACCGCTACCGTTAAGAGCGACGCTGTTTCGGGCTCCGCTCTCTTTGACGGCTCCTTCTTCTCTAACGTTATCAGCATCACTACTGGCAACACTAATTACGCCGATGGCATTGCGGTCATGGGCAGAATTGCTTTGGGCGAGAGAAACAATTATCCCGAAATCACAAACTTCATTATCGACGCGAAATATGACTTCACGACCGACAAGAAGTTTGACGTCAAATATTATGACGAAGCCGGCGCAAACGTGCTCTACAGCGAGCAGCTTGCTTACGGCGAGGCGGTTTCTCTGCCCAATATTGAAGGCGTTTACGCATGGCTCTATGACGGCTCAATAGTTACCGCGGCTCCCACCGTAACGGGCGACATGAATTTCTACGCCGTTTCCGACAGCACCGAGGTTCAGGTAACCTTCAACGCCAACGGCGGCACGATAGACGGCGGAGCTTCCAAGACCGTTCCCGCAGCCATCGGCTCCGGTCAGATAGACCTCTCCGCGCTCGTTCCCGAAAACGGCCCGGAAGGCGCCGAATTCAACGGCTGGAAAGACGCCAACGGCAACGTTTACACCGATTTTTATCCTCTCACCTCCCTTGACCCCGTAACTCTTACGGCTTTCTGGGCGGGCGACATTAACGTTTACGTTCAGTGCATCACCAACACCGGCACCGCCGATGCTCCCGTTTATGAAACGGAGTATAAGATTCTTACCACCTACAAGGGCGAATTCGGCAAGCCGTTTTCACAGGACGACTATGCGGGCCTTGTTGACGCGTGCATCGAGCACCAAGACGAAGTGCCGGAGCTCACCGGCCTTGCCGCTCTCGGCTTCCCCGTGCAGTATTATTCGTTTGATAACGTTTCCAACACTCACAAATTCACAAGCGAGCTTCTTCCCGGCTGGCGCAGAACCGGTAACTTCTACTCCTACTTCTCCCCCAAATCGGTTAATTCCATTTATTATGCCCAGCAGTATCTCAACCAGATAATCGGCTCAAGCGAGGTTCTTGACGAGCTCGTGCTCGCCGTGCAGACCTACGTTGACATTGACGCTTACGTGCCCGCCTTCGATGAAGACGACATGATCATAGAAGATCCCGACGGAGCATACGGCATTCAGTGGGAAACCAGGCAGTCCTTCAGAGTTTACTATTCATCACAGTGCGACGGCTACGCCGAAGTAAACTCAAACAGCGCCCTTGTTAACCCGCCCGAAGATTTCAAATTCTGCTCCATTAAGACCAACAAGTCGCTTACCGACACTTCAAGAACCATCATCGCTTCTTTCAATAAAGACACGCAGGAGTTCAAAGTAGGCGGTCAGCTCGTTGACATAGACTACAGAATTTATAACTTCATTCTTAAAGACGGAAACGGCAGCGAAGTTCCCATGTCAAACGCCACAAACTATGATCCCAGGTTCTCAAACCTTGACGCCGGAAAAGCTCATCTTTCGCTTTACGCAGACCTGAGCTACGTTACCTACTATATCGGCTTCACCTATAAGGACGGCGTTGATACAAAGGCTGTCAGCTCCGTTAACGAGTTTAATTTCGGCGACACCATTACTTACGACGATTTCCTGACTGTCACCAAATTCGGAGTAGCCAGCGGTGACATTGCGCTTTCGGATCTTGAAAACGCCGACAACAGCGTTTACCGCGGCTACAAGCTCAGCGGAATTTACTACACCAACGAAGACGATGAAAGAGTTGAGTTCACCGAAGAGACCACTATTGAAGTTAACGAATGGTTCATTTCCAAAGCTGCGAGAAACGAAAGCTCTTCCGCCGGAATAAAGGCTAACGAGTTTGTCTTTGAAGGCTATTGGGTTCCCGAAGAATATCCCGTAAACTTCTATTATCTCGATTCGAGCAAGAACTGGGTAGTCGGAACCACTCAGATTATTCTCGGCAACTCTTCCGTTACTTACGGCGCCTTCGTTACCCCCGAGCTTGAGCAGACCATAAGAGATAACTCTCCCGTAGACCTCACCTTCTCCGCCGGCACTCTTGCAAAAGGCGACCTCAACGCAACCGAGACCGGCAACGCAACCTATGATTCTGCCACTCTCAAATCCGCATTTAACCTTGACAAGGACGGAGACGGAGTTTACTCGGTTTACGCGAAATACGTAACCGCCGACAGAACCGCGTTCGTTGACTATAACAACGGCTTCGATCAGGACGGCAACCCCAACGAAGACAAGATCGGCACATCGCGCGTTCAGACTCTTCTTCAAAGATACGGCGCTCTGCTTTACGACCCGAACTATGACGTCAACACCGCAGAGCCGGGTCAGGAAGTGCCCATATTTGACCAGTACACAAGAACCGCCGCCATCGAAACGATGCCCGCTCCCACCGACACCGGCGATATCAAAGCCGAAACAACGGAGAGACCTTACCGCGACTGCGAGTTTATAGGCTTCAAGGTTTATTACACCGACGGCATTTATTCCTCATTTGAAGACCTTCCTCCTCAGGAAGAGTGGAAAGAGGGATATAACGACAGAAACGAAGAGGGTCAGCAGCGTCTTTACACCACCACTATTCTTCAGTATCAGTGGAAAGCGGACAGCGACTTCTTCTTCAGAGTTTATGACGACAGCAATACCCTGATGTGGGCTCTCGGCAGAGATTTCAAGACCTATTACTGGAGACCCTATTCCGACGTCAGCACCGCTGCCGTGCCCGCAACCAAGGCTGACCTCGTTCACTGCAGAAAACCCGATGAAAACGTAAACATCCTCTTCCTTCCCAAGAAGGACGAAGTGAACGGCACCTGGTACTTCTATCACATCAGCATTGCCAAGACCTGGTTCAACCTTACCACTTACGGCAACCTCCTTCCCGTTGTTGTCGACCTGCTGAAGAGCGGCCTTATCGGCCAGCTTCTCGGCTAAATATAAAGTGTATATTTAACAAACACAGAAATTTGTGTGCAAAGGAGGAAATATCATGGCATACAATATCAGTGACGAATGCATCTCCTGCGGCGCTTGCGCAGCAGACTGCCCGGTAGAGGCTATCTCCGAGGGTGACGGCAAATTCGTTATCGACGCAGACACCTGCATTGATTGCGGTAATTGCGCAGATACCTGCCCCGTAGGCGCTCCTTCGGCAGAATAAGAAATTGCTGAAAAGCCAAATTAAAAACCAAACCAAAAGCCCGACGGAACCCCGTCGGGCTTTACTAATTGCCTTCGGCGGCGTCGCAAGCTGCGTATCGCTCGTTTCCGCGCCTATCAAAAGCTTGTCCGCGCGAAAACTCACTCGCTCCGCTGCTCCTCCTCTCCCCAAAAAGTTTTC
>CAJOLX010000044.1 GCA_905235625.1 uncultured Clostridia bacterium | reverse complement strand
GCGGACCCTCTCGGTTCAATGGAATCACCGGTCGTGACGTCAGTCGGAATGTGGGTGGAGAGATAGGCCGCGAAAGCAGCTGCGCTGAAGTCGGTGCCTTCTTCCACGGTGTAGATCGTTGCGTCGTCGACCTTACCTGCGGTCTTTGTGAACTTCAGTCCGTTTGCGGAAAATTCCGCGGGATTGGTGTTCAGCGACGGGTTGGCTTCATTCGTCACAGCGCTCCACCAAGGGGATCCATTTGTGATGGAATAGGTGTAGGATTGGTGGGCGGACATAGCGTCGGAGCCGTCCGTGTGTACGGCTGACGTCGCATCCGCATCATCGTTTGCATAAGTCACGTCGAAGATTTTGTAGGCGTTGTAGGTTTCGCCGACTATTGCGTTTGCAATTCTGATGGTGAAACCGGCGGGCTGTGTAGCGTCATAAGCAGAATCCGTATCCGGGTCTGCAAACGCCGTAACGCCGACCGACAACATGAGAAGCAAACTTAACGCAAGGGCAAATACTTTTTTCATTTTGTGTACCTTCTATCTTTTATTTTTTTATTTGTGTTTTAATCGGCATTGCGCCGAATTGTTTTTATTGCAATGCGCCGAAGCGGTTGAGCGGCCAAACGATTAACCGAATTGTGCCTACAATGTCGTCCGTCGGGATGGCGCCGACTTCCGTGCTGCGGCTGTCCACGCTCTCCTTCCGGTTGTCGCCGGCGACAAAGTAGCAATCCTCCGGCACTTGATACGGGAATGTGAGGTTGGTCGCCTCGCCGTAATGAGGCGCGGAAATATACGGCTCTTCGAGCGGCTGCCCGTTGATGAGGAACGTGCCGTCCTGCGTTAAATCGACCGTGTCAAATTCCACGGCAACAATGCGCTTGACCAGGATGCGGTTTTCAAAGTAAAGCGCCACTATATCGCCCGGCTGATAATTCCGCTTTTTCAGAGAAACAACGATGTCCTGCTCCTCCACCGTCGGCTGCATACTGCTGCCGTGAATTCGCAGCACCGGCAGCAGGAGGCTGGCAACCAGCACGCAAATCGCAGCTGCCACCACCATGACGACCAGCGTGGTATAAACGCCGCGCCGATATTGCTGCTTCTGCGTTTCCTTCTGCAGCGCCTCTTCATACTCCGTGGTAGTAAAATTCGGAGACGCAGCCGGTTGAAGCTCTTTCTTCTTTTTCACGCGGACGTCTCCCCCTTTTTGTCGGAGGGATATGCCGCCTGAACCTCCTGCAGATACAGGTCCGCCGCCTTCTGCGCCGTTTCAAAAATGCCGCTCAGCTGCATCGCAGCCTCGGCGATCGAACCGACGTTTTCCAGCCGCAGGCGCCGATTTTCCAGCTGCTGCCGGAGCGCTTCGTTTTCCGCCTCCAGCGCATCGATCCGCCGATTTTGCTCCAAAAGCAATTCCAGCAGTTCACGGCGATTAAGTTTTTGCAGAGTTTTGTCCACTATGGTGCAGCTCCTTTTTTGCAAATTCGGCGGTTCGTGCAGTGCGGTTTTTCAATCCGCCGAAAAAGCGTTAAATTCTCCGCTGTCAACAGCTTAATAGTAAACAGAGTTATTCGTTACGCCTGACCTTTCGCCCTTTTTGCTTAAAACAGTGACGCTGACGCTGTTTTCATCGTAATCGCAGCCGTCACCCGCATTCATAATTGCAAGAAGCGCAGGAAAAGCAGTGCAGAGCTTTCTCATTATTGTGCCTTTTTCTCTATTATAATTCTATATTATAATTCTTATTTAATTTATTAAATCCCATACTCTCCTCAACAGAGTATTTTAATACACCGAGCGTTACAAAAGCGTGACAAAAACGTGACAAAATAATAAAAATTTCAATACCGATTACATATTTTACACTGATTAAATATGTTAGTGGATAGCTGATTTTAAGCGCTTCGGAAAACGAATTCTCTATATGTTCTCTTGACAAAAACTATCAACGGCAACAACTTTTGCCGTTGTTGCCGTTGATTTTTGCTTTATTGGATTTTTATCCCCCGACTATTGACATTGAACTTTTTTATTTTGCTTTGTTCAATCAGTCAAAAAGGGCGAGGAAGGTATCCTTGAAGAAGTTAACTATGCCGTCGAAGAAATTCTTCACTGCGAGCATTACTCTGTCAAGGAAGCTGCCGCCTTCGAGCAGGTCGCTCGTGCGCATTGTATATGTTTCGTAGGAATCGGGATTTTCCTTATCGAGAGTGATAACTCTGAAGCCTCTGTTGGCGTCGTTATAAGACTGGAAGGTGCATCCCGGGGAGCTTACAAGGTCAATTCCCTGATAGTTAACGACGTAGCAGTTAATGTGGTCATGGCCGAAGAAAACGGCGTTCACGTCGCCCTGCTCGAGCATGGCGTTAAGCTCTGCGTAGCCGGGCTCAAAATCGGTTGAGGGCGGGCAGGGAGTTTCGCCGAGCCAGTTTGCAGCCTTATCGGTGTCGTCGGGGAGCACGTAATATTTGCCGCCGTGCTCAACAGCGCCTTCGGTGCCCTTGTCAACCTCTTTGAGCACGGAGAATACCTGAGGAGGAACGATGTGCTGGAATGCTATTGAAGGAACGGGCTCGCCGCCGTTTGCTTCCTTGAGCTCGTTGGACTTCTCAACGTACCAGTCGATCTGCTCGGGGAAAACGTAGCCGTAACCGCCGATGCTGTCGTCCGGGTTATAGTTGCCGGAGTCGATGCACCAGATGTTGTAAGCAACCTTGTCGCTCTCGGCGGACTCATAGATGGGGATATTGTAGGTGCCGGCGTTGGTAACGGTGTTTTTGCCCACGGTTTTCTCTGCCACTACGCCCGCGCAGCCTATGAAGCAGTCATAAGTTTCATACTGCTCAATCTGCTCAAGCTTTGTGTAGGGAGTGTTGTCATCGTCGTGATTGCCGAAAACCATGGCAACGGGAATGCCTATATCCTCAAATATATCCATAACCTCTTTAAGAGAAGTTCTGGCGAGGGTCTTGGTGCCGCAAAGATAGCCGGCAATATTGTCGCCCGTCATCACAATGAGGTCGGGCTGAGACTGTTCAACCGCGTTGATTATGGAGCGCTTCGTGAAATTTGAGAGCGTGATATTATCTTGAATATCCGCTACCTGGAGAATGGTGAGCTTGCCGTCTTCATTAAACGAAATGTGAGCTTTCTCAGGGCGTGAAACGTCAACGTCGGAAGCGAAAGCATTTGCCAGCATAGCAAACGCCATCACGAAAGCGAGCATAACACTGATGATTTTTTTCATAACTTTCTTCCTTTCATCTGATAAAAGATTATGCTACTATTATAGCCCTCCGAAAAATAAAATCAAGCTTTTTTAATCATATTATGGGCTTTTGCTTGAAATAACCTGCGCTTTGTGATAGGATTTCAGCGTATGAAGATTTTACGTTTCGGAGGTTTAATATGAGCTTCATAAGGTCTTGTTCCGAGGAGAGAACCGGCTACCAGAGCGGCTCCGAATTTTTGCTGGCTTATGATAACGGCTGCGATTTCATAATGGTTTACAGGCTAAACGACAGCACCCGGCGCAGGATAAAGGAAACGCGCGAGAGAGGCTACGTCGTTCACTTTATGACGGGCATTTCCTGGGGCAGCTACACGGATTATCTTTACGGCGAATACGACGGGCAAAATCACTGGGACGAAGCTCAGACCGACAGATACGGCAACGTGATACTTCACAGCAAAGACACCCCCTACATGGTGCCGACGGTAGCTTTTGCCGATTATCTCTCTCATAAGCTCAGGGCGGTCGTTGACGCGGGCGTTGAAGCAATTCACGTTGAGGAGCCCGAATTTTGGGACAGAGCCGGATATTCCCCGGCATTCAAAAGAGAATATGAGCTTTATTACAGAGAGCCTTTCGCGCCGGCTTATGAAAGCGCCGACGCAAAATTCAAAGCGTCAAAGCTCAAGGCGTATCTTTACGCGCGCACGATAGACAGAGTTGCCTCCTCTCTCAAAGAATATTCCATGGTGAAATACGGCAAGGCTCTGCGCTTTTACGTGCCCACTCACAGCCTGCTCAACTACACTCAGTGGAAAATAGTTTCGCCCGAAGGCAAGCTTGCCGACATACCCGCCGTTGACGGCTGCATAGCGCAGGTGTGGACGGGCACGTCGAGAGAAAAAAACTGGTATAACGGCGTTTACGCCGAGCGCACCTTTGAAACGGCTTATCTCGAATACGGCGTTATGCAGGAGCTCGTTAAGGGCACGGGCAGAAAAATGTGGTTTTTACACGACCCGATAGAAGATAACGATATTTTCGACTGGAACGACTACCGCAAAAATTATTTTATGACCGTCGCCGCGTCGCTCATGCACCCGAAGGTGGATTCTTTTGAAATCTGCCCCTGGCCAAACAGAGTTTTTTACGGCGAATATCCCAAAGGAAAGCCCGAAGCGGAGCCGATTCCCGCCGACTATAAAACGATACTCAACAATAACTTCAACACGCTCGGCAATTTTGAAGCCGGAGAGAGCGGCGGAATACGCGTGGGAGCGCTCTGCGCCGACAGCCAGCTTTATCAGAGAGAATACCCCGACAGCGAGTTTTCGGAGCCGCCGAAAGAAATTACCGGCACGGTGCTCGTTGACGGAGAAGAATTGATAAATTCAATAAAAAACAAGCTCACAGACGGCTTTGACAGGGAAGCGATGCTCAAATACGTGTCGTCAAACGCCTTCCCCTCGTTTTACGGCGTCTGCCTGCCGCTTCTCAAATACGGCGTGCCGGTAAGGCCCGTTTTGCTCGACAACGTGAAGCGCTACCCCGGCTACCTTGACGATTACGACGCGCTGCTGATGAGCTATGAATACATGAAGCCCGAATCGCCCGATATGAACGCCGCGATAGCCGAATGGGTAAGGCGTGGCGGCGCTCTCATCTACATCGGCGACGGCTTTGATCCTTTCCACGGCGTCAAGAGCTGGTGGACGGGCAGATACCCGAGCGCGGCGGAGCATCTTTTTGAAATGCTGGAAGTGAAAATCGAAGGCGACAGGCAGATTTGCCGCTGCGGCAAAGGCGTTTTCGCCTTTATGCGCACATCCCCCGCGAAGCTGCTTCTGAGCAAAGAAGGCGGCGACGCTCTCAGGGATTTTTATGCCGAAGCGCTCGAATTCGGCGGAAGAAAAGCGGAATATCGCAATTATCTTCACGCCGAAAGAGGATGCTACGACGTTTATTCCGTTCTTGCCGAAAGCGTAAGCAGCGAGCCTCTTAAAGTGAGCGGACTTTTTGCCGATATGTTCGCGCCCGATTTCGCGATAGTGAGCGAAAAAACCGTTAATCCCGGCGAAAACGCTCTGCTGCTGAATTTCGAGCGAAACGACTCGCCGATCATAGGCACGTCATGCAGAATTAACTCCCTCGATATTGAAAAAGACAAAGCCGTTATGACAATACGAGGCGCGGGAGAATTCAACGCAAACGTGCGCCTCAAGCTGCCGTTTAAGGCTGCACGCGCAAAAATTGACGGCAAAGAAATAAAATGCGAATACGAATCCGCCGCCGGCACGGCGCTTATTTCATTTGAAAGCGAACCCGGCGAGCGCGTGATTGAAATTTACGGCGAATAATCCAAACTGCTAAACGGGCAAAAGAAGGTGAAAGCATGGATAAAGATGAAACTAAGCCCGAAATCCCCTCCGCCGCAGGCGAAGCGGAACAGCCCGGGGAACCGGAAAACGGCAAGGCAGCCCCGAAAAAGAAAACACGTTCAACCGGCAAAATGACAATTTATGAAATGACCGTTTTTTCCATGCTCGGCGCAATAATGCTCGCTTCAAAAGCCATGCTCGACGCCCTGCCGAACATTCACCTTCTCGGCATGCTCACTATGGCTTACACCCTTGTTTACCGCAAAAAAGCGCTCATCCCCATTTACGTTTACGTCATGCTCAACGGCCTCGTGGCGGGATTTGCGCTCTGGTGGTACCCTTACCTTTATCTTTGGGCGGTGCTTTGGGCTGTTACCATGCTTCTGCCGAAAAATATGCCGGAGAAAAAAGCGAGAATAGTTTATCCCGTGGTCTGCTCTCTGCACGGCCTGCTTTTCGGCACGATGTACGCCCCCGCTCAGGCGATAATGTTTCACCTTGATTTTAAAGGCATGATAACGTGGATAATCGCCGGCATACCCTACGACCTCATTCACGCAGCGGGAAATTTCGCGGCGGGATTTCTCATTCTGCCGACGGTCAAGCTGCTGAATAAGCTGAATAAACTCGGAAACAAAATCGTGCAATGAAAAAACATAAAAAACTGCGTGGCACAAACTGACTGTTTGCACCACGCTATTTTTATTCCTATTCTTTTTTGCTTTGTTCTTGTTAGCACATGCAAGGGCAGGCATATTAAGATGAAGACGCCATTTTCTCCGTCCGTAGACAGTGCTGTTGCACGGCAAGGACGGAAAAATGGCGAAAAACGAAAAATATAAATATGGAATTTCAAAATACTCTGAAATCTAAAAAGCAGAGCGTAGATTTCAAAATCCACGCTCTGCTATGTTTATCAAAATTTTTTCGTTTTGTTCTTCGCTTAAGATGCCTGCCTCAAAGTCAAGCCGTCAGTCGGCTTCTCACTTCGTCCGCCCTTTTGGCATCTCGCTCATTTATCGACTCCAGCCCTTCGTATTTGACCGAAAGCGTTGCGGGCTGCATTTCAACGATAAGAGAGTCTATTTTTTCGGCGGGGATGTCGATAACGCCGTTCACGGCGCCGAGCCTTACGAGAGAAATCATCTCCATAAATTCGGCTGTGCTGAGCAGTCTCGCGTTTTGAAGCACGCCGAGCGCGCGGTAAATCTTATCCTCCTGCGAGGGAGCCTTTACGCTCTTTTCCTCTGCGCTTCTCTCCTGCGAAACGAGCTGCATAACTATGGATTTGAGATTTGCGAGAGCGGTTTCTTCGTTAATGCCGAGAGTTATGCAGTTGCTCACCCTGTAAATATCGCCTGCGGGGCGCACCCTGTTGCCGTAAGCTCCGGTGATGCTGATGCCGAGCTTTGACACCGTGCTCGCAAGGCGTGATATTTGACCGAGAGCGGTAAGCTCCGGCAGATGCACGAGCACCGAGGCTCTCATCGCCGTGCCGAGCTCTGTGGGTCTGCTCGTGAGATAGCCCATCTTTTCGTCAAAGGCGTAATTGAGCTTTTCATCAAGCAGAGAATCTATCTCGTCGCAGCGGGCAAACGCCTTCTCGAGGTCCAAGCCTCTCTGCGCAGCCTGAATTTTTATGTGATCCTCTTCGCAAAGCATTATGCTCATACTCTCGTCTTCCGAAATCAGAAGAGCGGAGCCTTCGTTTCTGTCGGCAAAATCGGGGCTTATCGCGTGCCTTTCGGCGAGTGAAACCGCCTGCAGCCTGGTGAGGTCTTTCATCTCAATAAATGAAAGTGAGGTGTTGCCGCCTTCAAAAATCGCGGTTTTAACCGCCTCTGCCACCTGCTTTTTCCCTTCGGCGTCGAGCTTTGAGGGGAAAAGATAATCCTTAAGGTTTCTTGAAAGCATCACTCTCGTTGAGAGCACTATGTCGCCCTGAGGGCCGCTTGTTTCATACCATTTACTCATTATTTATCTCTCCCTTCAGCGTTTTGATTTCATCTCTTATTTTTGCCGCCTGCTCAAAGTCCTGCTTTGATACCGCTTCGTCCATTTGAAGCTGCAAAGCCTCTATCTTTTCCTCGGGAGTTTTTTCGGCGGGCTTTTCTAAAGTGCTTCTGCTTATTTTGCCCGAATGATTCGCCTTGCCGTGAATTCTCTGCAGCGAGGGCTTGAGCCTGTCGTAAAACGTTTCGTAGCATTGAGCGCAGCCTACTCTGCCCTCGCGCACTATGTCGTTAAAAGAGCTGCCGCATTTTTCGCATCTTTTCACGTCCCCGAGCTTACGGCTTGACGTTACGTCGTTGAGGAGCCCTCCGAAGAAATCGGAAAAGCCGAAATCAAAGCCCGAAAACATATCGGAATATCCCAAATGATTGGCGCACTCTGAGCAAAGATGCATCTCCGCAGTGTCGCCGTTTATGACTTGCTTGATGTGAGTGTTCGCTTCATTTTTACCGCAATTCTGGCACAACATTATTTATCATCCTTTCCTTTATTGTCAATTTTTATTGTCAATTTTGCTTTTCTCTGGAGCCGCCGCAAGGAGCATCTGCTTTAAAATCGACGCTCTCGCCGCGTCTCGATATTCGGGCGGCACGGGTCTTAAGGCGCTGTCGTCAACCGCCGAAAGTATCAGCTTTGCCTCCTCTTCGCTCAAAACGCCCCGCGAGAGAAGATTTAAAATGCAGGCGCGGCACGTGAGGGAATCTATCGACAGCCCCACGGAATTTACCGCGTGCATTATGGCGGTCGGAAAATCGAGGCTCACCCGGGTTATTTTAACATATCCGCCGCCGCCCCTCCTGCTCTCAACGATGTAGCCTCTCTCGGGCGTAAACCTTGAGGATATAACGTAGTTTATCTGGCTCGGCACGCAGCCGAAGGTTTGAGCAAGATCGTTTCGCCTTATCTCCGTTGTGCCCTCATCCTCGAGCATTTCAAGGAGCAGGCTCGCTATTTGATTTGACAGGCTTGAGCTCATTGGCGAATCACCTCTTTTTTGACTTTTCCTGACCTTTGCCCCAATTATAGTCAGAAAAGGTCAAATTTGCAAAGGTCAAAAAAGGTCAAATTTGATATTTTGATTTGAAATATTGCGTTATTTCTCCGTTTTTCTCATTTTTTCGCCGTTTTTCTGCTTTTTTTGAAATGATTGGATTTCTCCCCTAAAGGTCAAAGGTCAAACTTTTTCGGGGCGTTTAAATCGGCTTGAAATAAACTTATATAGGTAGTATAATTATAAGGTAATTAACCAAAAGCGGAAAGGGTGAAGAAAATGCCTGCGCCTCTTGCTGACAGAATAAGGCCCGAAACAATAGAAGATATGGTAGGTCAGGAGCATCTGCTTGCCCCCGGCAAGGCTTTGAGAAACATAATAGAATCGGGCGAAGTGCCAAATCTCATATTTTACGGCCCTCCCGGCACGGGCAAAACCACTCTTGCCGGCATAATCGCAAGGCGCACGGACCGTCATCTCGTTAAGCTGAACGGCACCACAGCCGGCACAGCCGACATAAAAGAAACCGTTGCGAAGCTCGACACTTTTCAGGGCATGAACGGAATTCTGCTCTACCTTGACGAAATACAATATTTCAACAAGCGCCAGCAGCAGTCTTTGCTTGAATATATTGAAAACGGCAGCATCACTCTCATCGCCTCCACAACGGAAAATCCCTATTTTTACGTTTATTCGGCAATTCTCAGCCGTTCCACCGTTTTTGAATTCAAGAGCGTGTCGGAGAGCGAAACCGAAAAGGCGGTCATAAGAGGCTTTGACGAAATGTCAAAGAGCCGCTCGGAGGAATACGAGATTGAGCCGGGAGTTACAAAGCACATCGCGACCGCCTGCGCCGGCGACGTGAGAAAAGCGCTAAACAGCGTTGAGCTGAGCGTTCTCTCCGCTCCGTTTGAAAACGGCAAAAAGATAATAACGCTCGAAAATGCTCAGGCTCTCACGCAAAAGAGCGCCATGAGATATGATAAAGACAGCGACGAGCATTACGACATTATCTCAGCCTATCAGAAATCAATGAGGGGGTCGGACGCGAACGCCGCAATTCATTATCTCGCAAGGCTGCTCGAGGCGGGAGATTTGCCTTCGGCGTGCCGCAGGCTTATGGTCTGCGCCTGCGAAGACGTGGGGCTCGCCTATCCGCAGATAATCCCGATAGTGAAATCCGCCGTTGACGCCGCTCTCATGCTCGGCTTGCCGGAGGCGAGAATTCCGCTGGCGGACGCCGTGATACTCGTTTGCAACAGCCCGAAGTCAAATTCGGCTTACAGGGCGATAAATTCGGCTATGGCGGACGTGCAGAAGGGCAACACCGGGCCTATACCGCGTCAGCTTCAAAATAAGCACTATGACGGAGAGGACGCCGAGGTCAAAGGGCAATTCTATAAATACGCCCACGACTTCCCCGGCCACTGGGTCGATCAGCAGTATTTGCCCGACAACATTAAAGACACCGTATATTACGAATACGGCGACAACAAGCTGGAGCAGGCTGCAAAAGAATATTGGAGCAAGATAAAAGAATAATAAAAAACCTTGCGGAGGGATGCAAAATGATAAAACAGGTGCCGTACACAAGCGTTAAAACAGAAGGATTTTGGAAAAACCGTCAAAAGATAAACACCGACGTCACAATACCTAAAATATACGACAGGTTCAAAGACACCGGCAGGTTTGACGCGCTCAAATGCAAATACGAAGAGGGCATGCCGAAGCCTCACATTTTCTGGGACAGCGACTGCGCAAAATGGATAGAATCCGCGGCTTATTCCCTGGCGCTTTCGCCAGACGAGGAGCTTGAGGCAAAAACGGACGAGCTTATCGACAATATCGCCTCCGCTCAGCTTGAAGACGGATATTTCAACTCTTATTACATCCCCTGCGAGCTCGAAAACAGGTTTACAAACAGGGATAATCACGAGCTTTACTGCCTCGGCCATCTGACCGAAGCGGCGATTGCTTATTATCAAGCCACGGGCAAAGACAAGCTGCTGAACGTTGTGAAAAAATACATCGACCTTGTTGAAAGGCTTTTTGTCACCGAAGGCTCCGCGGCGTTTTCCACCCCCGGTCACGAAGAAATTGAGCTTGCTCTTATAAAGATGTATGAGCTCACGGGTGATGAAAAATACAAAAACCTCTGCTCGTTTTTCATAAACACGAGGGGAACGAGCAAAAAGGATGAAAACACAAGGTCGTGGGTCGGGTCGTTTTACGATCAGACTTCAATGCCCGTAAGGGAGCTTACGGAAGCGATGGGACACAGCGTGAGGGCTCTTTATCTTTACAGCGGCATGGCAGACCTTGCCCGCGTTGACGGCGACAAAGAGCTTAAAAACGCCTGCGAAAGGCTTTTTGACAATATCGTAAACAAGCGTATGTACGTTACGGGCGGAGCGGGCTCGGCTCATTTCGGCGAGTCCTTCACCTGCGACTACGACCTGCCCGGCGAGGAGGCTTACGCCGAAACCTGCGCAACGATCGCGCTCGTGTTTTTCGCCCACCGCATGGCGCTTATCGACATAAATTCAAAATATGCCGACGCCGCCGAAACGGCTATGTATAACGGTGTGCTTTCGGGAGTTTCCCTTGACGGCGGCAGCTTCTTTTACGTAAATCCCCTTGAAATAAACATTGAAAAATTCAACACGAAAAAGAATTTTCACAACAGCCACGAAGATTTGCTCACTCAGAGGGTTGAGGTTTTCGGCTGCTCGTGCTGCCCGCCCAATCTTTCAAGAATAATCGCGTCGTTCGGCGGATATTTTTATTCATACGATGACAGCACCGTTTACGTTCATCATTTCGGAGCGGGCAAAGCGGAATTCAACGGCTGCTCCGTGGAGCAGGACACGCGCTATCCCAATCACGGCGGAGTCCGCTTCACCGTGAAGGGCCTCAAAGGCAAGCGCTTTGCCGTAAGAATACCGGGCTGGTGCGAATACGCAAGCCTTAACGGCGAAAAGCTGCCTCACGAGCCGGTAAAGGGCTATCTTTATCTCGACGTTGAAGAGGACGAGCAGATTTTTGACTTTTACTTTGATATGCCCGCTCGCTTCGTTGCCTGCAACCCCGAGGTTGACGGCTGCAACGGCAAGGTGTGCGTCGCAAAGGGCCCCGTCATTTACTGCGCCGAGAGCGTTATAAACGGAGTTAAGAAGCTTAACACTCTCTCGGTTGACCCCACCGCTCCGGTGGGCTCGGAGCCCGACGAAGAAACGGGCGCTCTGAGGCTCAGGGTAAGCGGCTTTGAAGACAGAGCGGACGACAGACTTTACATGCGCTACTCTGCCGACAACAGAGATAAAAAAGAAATCACCCTTCTGCCTTATTTTGCGTTTGCCAACCACGGCGAAAGCAATATGCTCGTCTGGCTCAGAGTGGCAGAAAGGTAAAGTTCAAGCGGAAAATTCCGCATAGAAAGGCAATTCCAAATGGATAGATATTCCGTAACAGGCATGAGCTGCGCCGCCTGCAGCGCAAGGGTTGAAAAGGCGGTTTCTCAGGTGCCGGGAGTTGAAAGCGTTGCCGTTAACCTGCTGACAGGGTCAATGATAACCGAGGGCAGCGCTTCAAGCTCCGAAATAATAAAAGCCGTTGTCGAAGCGGGCTACGGAGCCGAAATACAAAAGGCGGCGGGGCAAAGCGCGTCTCAAAGCGAAAAAGGCGAAAAGCTGCTTGAAGACAAGGAAACTCCCGCTTTAAAGCGCCGTCTTATCGCCTCCGTCTGCTTTCTCATACCGCTTCTTTACGTCTCCATGGGCCACATGATGTGGGGCTGGCCGCTGCCCGGATTTTTTGAAGGCAATCACGTCGCTATGGGGCTTGCGGAGCTTATCCTCACCCTGCCCGTGTTGGTGATAAACCAAAAATTCTTCATAAGCGGATTTAAAAGCATAATTCACGGGGCGCCGAATATGGACGCTCTCGTTTCCATAGGAGCGTCGGCGTCGTTTCTGTGGAGCCTCTACGCGCTTTTCGCGATGACGGGCGCCGTTACGCGCGGCGACGGCGAAGCGGTTTCAAAATATATGATGAGCTTCTATTTTGAGTCGTCCGCGATGATATTAACTCTCATAACCGTGGGCAAAATGCTCGAGGCGAAATCAAAGGGCAAAACGACCGACGCGCTTAAAAGCCTCATGAAGCTCTCTCCGAAAACCGCCGTAATAATCGAAAACGGCGCGGAAAAGACCGTGCCTGCCGAAGAGGTGAAAAAAGGCGACGTTTTCCTCGTTAAGCCCGGCGTAAGCGTGCCTGCTGACGGAACCGTCATAGACGGCGAAAGCGCTGTGGACGAATCGGCGCTTACGGGCGAGAGCATACCCGTTGACAAAGCGGCGGGCGACCTTGTTTCCGCGGCGACGGTGAATAAATCCGGATTTCTCAAGTGCGAAGCTTTGAGAACCGGCGAAGACACTTCCATTGCTCAAATAATTCAAATGGTGAGCGACGCCGCGGCAACGAAAGCTCCCATCGCAAAAATCGCAGACAAAGTGTCCGGCATATTCGTGCCTGCGGTCATGGCTGTGGCGGTCATCACAT
>CAJOLX010000043.1 GCA_905235625.1 uncultured Clostridia bacterium | reverse complement strand
CGTGTTATTTTTAAACTCTTAAAAACCAACACCCCGTTCATCCATGACCGCCTTCAAAAAGCTTGATTTTTATCTTGACTTTTCATAGCTGGTCTCCTTTTTTTCGGCGCAGCTTACTCCCGCAAGGTGGCCGGTTGAAAAAGCTATCTGAAGGTTGTATCCGCCCGTGTAAGCGTCAACGTCGAGCACTTCGCCCGCGAAATAAAGGCCGCCGACAAGCTTTGACTCCATGGTGGACGGATTGACTTCCTTAACGTTAACTCCGCCTCTCGTTATGACCGCTTCGTCAATGGGTCTGAAACCCGTGACGGTCAATCTGAAATCCTTGAGCAGAGAAACGAGGCCCTGCCTTTGCTCTTTGGTTATCTGATTTACTTTAAGCCCCATCGGTATGCCGCTGAGCTTAACGATAACGGGAACAAGCGCTTTCGGCAGAAGAAGATTGAGCGAATTTATAAAGTTTCTGTTTAAATTTTCGGAAAAATCTCTCAATATTCTCGCGTCAAGCTGTTCGCTTGAAAGAGCGGGTTTCAAATCAATCGAAATAATATATCTGCCGCTTTCTTCTTTCGGAATATGAGCGGAAGCGGAAAGAATGAGCGGGCCGGAAACTCCGAAATGAGTAAAGAGCATTTCGCCGAGCTCGCTGTAAAGCGCCTTGCCGTTCGTTTTGTCAATAAGGCTGACCTTTACGTTCTTTAGAGAAAGACCCATAAGGTCGGAGCAAAAGCCCTCGTGAACCTCAAGCGGAACGAGTGACGGCGAAAGAGGAGTAACGGTGTGGCCCGCCTGCTTCGCGAGCGCATAGCCGTCGCCGTCAGAGCCTGTTTTCGGGTAGGAAAGCCCGCCTGTTGCGATAATCACTTTATCCGCTTCGATTATCCTGCCGTCGGTCGTTTTAACGCCCTTGACTTTGCCTTCCTCTATTATCAGCTCGCCGACTCTTCCGTTTATTACGTCGGCTCTGCCGTTAAGCGAATTTTTAAGGCAGTTAACTATATCTCCGGCTTTATCGGAAACGGGAAACACCCTTCTGCCCCTTTCGGTTTTAAGAGGCACTCCCCTGCTTTCAAAAAATTCTTTAACGTCTGAGGGCATATATCGCGAAAACGCGCCGTAAAGAAATCTTCCGTTTCTCGTAACGTTCGAAATGAGAATGTCGAGCGAATCGGTGTCGTTAGTAAGATTGCACCTGCCCTTGCCCGTAATGCCGAGCTTTTTGCCGGGCCTGTCGTTTCTTTCGATAACGGTAACTTTAAGACCGCTTTCTGCTGCGTAATAAGCGGCAGTCATACCCGCCGCGCCCGCGCCTACCGTTACAACGTCGGCTTTCATTGCTTATCTTCCCCCGTTACGCTGTAAACGTCATATTCCTCCCAAAGGCTCTCGAGCTCTTCAAATCTTTTGTGCGCCTCGTCTTTTCTCTCAAGAGAAGCGGCGGCGATAAGAGCGTTTACAAGGCTTAACGGAGCGGCGAGCGAATCGACAAAGCTCACCATATTGCTCGGAGCGAGCAAAAGATGAGTTGCGTAGCCGGCAATGGGAGAAAGCTCGCTGTCGGTTATTGAAATTATGCCCGCTCCCCTGCTGCGCGCAAACTTTAAGGCATTGATAGTTCTCGTGGAATATCTCGGGAAGGAAAACGCGATGCAAACGTCCCTGTCTGAAATATGGATCATCTGCTCAAACATATCGGTTGAAGACGAGGTGTTAACGAGCACAACGTCGTAGATATAGCCTAAATAATAAGCGGCGAAGGAAGCGAGAGCCGCAGACGAGCGAACGCCGAGAATATAAATTTTTTCGGCTGAATTTATTGCTTTTACGCTGCCGTCAAAAGCATCTCTCGAAATCGTTTCTTTCATTTGACGGATAGTTTCAATATCCTGCAAAAAAGCGTTTTCGAGAATATCGTCATCGCCGTTAGCGTTGGTAACGTCCATTCTCTGCACGCTCGTAAGAAGCGATTTTACGGTTTCTCTCAAATTTTTTTGAAGCGCGGGGTAACCGTCAAAGCCTATTCTTGAAGCAAATCGCACTACGGTGCTTTCGCTCACGCCTATTTCCTTGCCGAGCTCGGCGGCGGTCATGAAGGAAGCTCTTTCGTAATTCTCTGAAATATAATCGGCGATTTTCTTTTGACCCTTTGAAAGCGAGCCGTAATAAAGCGCAATTCTTTCACGCGCATTTTCCGCCATTTTTGCTTCACTCCCTTCGTTCTACATAGAAAATTAAAATAAAATCAACGCTGAAAGTTTACAACATTTTACGAAAAATTGCAAGATAAATTTCATTTTTCCCGATTGACTGTAAATATATCGTGTTATATAATTTAGCTATACCAACAACGAACGGAGAGAAGCAAAATGAAAAATACCTCGCGGCTTTATTACACTTCGCCCGCAAAAGCGTGGACTCAGGCGCTGCCCATCGGCAACGGCAGGCTCGGCGCCATGATTTACGGCGGAATTAAAAGCGAAAAAATATCTTTAAACCACGACGAGCTTTGGACAGGCGCGCCGAAAGACACCGTTAAAGAAGGCGCTCCCGAATCATTTGAAAAAGCAAGAAAGCTCGCTCTCGAGGGTAAATTTCACGAAGCTCAGACAGAAGTGGAGCAAAATTTTGACAGCACCTGGAGTCAGGCTTATCTGCCGCTCGGCGACATAAACGTGGATTTTGAGTCAAAAGGCAGAGCCTCGGGCTATGAAAGATATCTTGATATTTCAAACGCTGTTTCGGGCGTTAAATACAATTTGGGCAAGGCTCGTTACGAAAGAGAATATTTTGCCTCCTATCCCGATAATTTAATTTGCTTTAAATATTCCTTCGGCGAAAAGACCGACCTTTCGGTTTGTTTTACGTCGCTTCTTCGCGCAAACTCAAGAATTGAGGCCGAAGACAACCTTATAATTCTTGACGGCGAATGCCCCGGCGAAAACGTTACCGATAACCAATGCCCGGCAAAAAGATATTATGACGAGCCCGAAAAGAGAGGCATTCACTTCAGAGCCGCTCTTAAAATCGTGACCGACGGCAAAACGCAGAAAAGAGAAAATAAGCTCTGTATTGCGGGCGCCGAAACCGTTACTTTCTTCTTCGCGTGCGTAACGAGCTATAACGGCTTTGACAAGCATCCGTTCCTTGAAGGCAAAGAATATAAAAACGCCTGCCTTGATTTGCTCAAAAAAGCGGAAAATTACGATGAAATCAAAGAAAGAGCGATAAATGACTATAAGAGCATTTATGACAGAGTGAAGCTCGATGTTTCGGGCGACAGCCTAGACCTGCCGACCGATAAGCGGCTCAGAGAATTTAAGAGAAATAAAAAAGACGTGGGTCTTATCGCTTTAACTTACAATTTCGGCAGATACCTCACCATATCCTGCTCACGCCCAGGCACTCAGCCCTCCAACCTTCAAGGCATTTGGAATTTCAGTTACGACGCACCGTGGAACGCGAATTACACCGTAAACATCAACACCGAAATGAATTACTGGCCGGTTCTCAGCGCCAATATGGCGGAAACGGACGAGCCCCTTATTCGTATGGTTAAAGAGCTGAGCGTTACGGGCAAAAGAGCGGCAAAGGGTCAATACAACGCAAACGGCTGGGTTTCTCACCACAACGTTGACCTTTGGAGGCTCGCGACTCCTGTAAGCGGAAACGCATGCTGGGCATTCTGGCACGGCTCATCGGGCTGGCTTTGCAGGCATCTTTATGAGCATTACGAATATACGGGCGACGTTGATTTCTTAAGAGAAACCGCTTATCCCATAATGAAGAGCGCCGCCGAATTTTATCTTGACATAATGACGGAGGAAAACGGCAAAAAATTCCTCTGCCCCGGCACTTCGCCCGAAAACGGTTTTGAATACGAAGGCGACGAATGCAACGTAGGCAAATACAGCACCATGTCAATGAGCATTTGCAGAGACCTTTTCGGAAATATCATCAAAGCTGCCGACATTCTTGACACCGACAAAGATTTTGCCGAAAAGCTCAAAGAGACCATGGCTGCGTTCCCCGATTTTGCCATAGGCTCCGACGGCCAGCTTCTCGAATATGACGACGACTACCCCGAGGTGGAAATTCATCACAGGCACTGCTCTCATCTTTACGGTCTGCACCCTGCAAGCGTTATAACTCCTCAGGAAACTCCCGAGCTTGCGAACGCCTGCAAGAGAACTCTCGAGAGGCGCGGCGACAACGGCACGGGCTGGTCGCTCGGCTGGAAGATTAACTTCTGGGCAAGGCTGCTTGACGGCAATCACGCCTTAAAGCTCATCGAAATGCAATTAAGACCCGTTAAAAGCGTAGGCTATAATTACAGAAACGGCGGCGGCACTTACGAAAATCTGTTTGACGCTCATCCGCCTTTCCAGATTGACGGCAATTTCGGCTTCGTAAGCGGAGTTACGGAAATGCTGCTGCAGAGCAGAGATAATACGATATATCTTCTGCCCGCTCTGCCCGATAAGTGGAAAGACGGCAGCGTAAAGGGTCTTAAAGCAAAAGGCAACGTAACGGTTGACATAACCTGGAAAAACGGCAAAGTTACCGATTACAAGCTCGACGGCAAAGGCACCTATAAAGTGGCAATAAACGGCAAAGAAACGGAAGTTACCCTCTGAATTTGATAACAAAGCGCAAACAGGGCGAGGATAAAAATCCTCGCCCTTAAAATATACGTGTTATTTTATTTTTCTTCGAGAGTTACAACGGGAAGTCTGTGAAAAATGCATCTGAAAAACGAAATTATTTTCGCAAAGAAACAGGTGTTGACCTTAACCTCAATATCTTTTTGCAGTGCGTTGCCGCTTGAATCATAAGCGACGTTGCCGAGGCTGTCTTCAACCTTAACGGTAAACGACCTGCCGCTCTTCATCTCGTTCATAACAATGCTCACGCTCTTATTGTCGCCTCTCGCGACCTCTTCGCCGTTTTCGTAAAGCACGAGAATATAGTCATCCGGCACGCCCAAAGCGTTTGCGATTAAAGTAACGGTTGAGCGATAATCAACCTCTCCGGATTTGACTTTAAGCGCCGCGCCTGCCGTTGGATTATATGAAACGGTCTGCCAAACGGCGTAAAGGGATGTGTCTTCGGTTGCGGTAAAGCTCTCGCCTGCCGCGAAATCGGCAGAAGATGCGCCCCGATTATATGACCAGCCTTTGAAGGTATAATCGCTTTTTGAAGCCGACGGCAAAACGAACGAAACGCCCTCTTTTGCCAAAACTTCGGCAGGACTTACCTCGCCGTCATCCGCATCGAACGATATCAGATAAAACGTTACGGATATGGGCTCCGAATAATTACCCGCGCTGTCAAAAGCGGTGAAATAATAGGTTCCGCTTTGGTTTATTTCAATCGAAACCTCCGTGTCGGAAAAAGGAGTTATATCGCTTTCGTCAAACTCGGGAGAGCTGCCGAAATAATAACCCGCGGAGCCGATATTGTCGCTTACGGTGAAAGTAATTGTCTGAGAGCCGGAAAGGTTTTCGGTAACGCCCGAAACGGAAATTTCGGGAGCGTCCGCGTCGCCGAAAACGGCGTAGAGAATGGTGTTTTCGTCTTTGACAAATTCATCGCCCGTAAGATAATCGGGCTCTTCGGCTCCGCTTTGCTCCGACCACCCTATTACGGAAAGCGGACCGAGTTTAGCCTCGGAAGTCGGCAAAGTAAGAGGTTGATTTTTGGCTTTTATGAGCTTTTGAGGTGCGCCCGAAGCAGGTGAAACGTCAAATGAAATCTCGTAAGTTTCAAGATTTTCAAGCTTCATTGCGGGCCTTACTCCGCAGGAAGTTGTGCTTGCGGGATAAAACTCTTCTTTAACCGCTCCGCCGTTAGTCACGCAGCAGACGAAATTTGAAGAAGAGCCCGCGGTGCGAAGCCACCATGCCGCAACGCCGTCATAAGCGTCATAAGTGGAAGTTTCCGTTGAAGAGCCGGTGTATTTATAGGTGTAAACTCCCATGCACTTTGCGTAATCAGTGGGATATGCGAGCCTGTCTTCATTATCGCCGAGCGACTGAGCTTCGTCATAAGAAAGCAAAAAGACGCTGTCTTCGGTGTCGGCAAAATCAAGCTTTTCATAGCCCGAAACGCCGGACAAAGAGTAAAAACCGGTGTTGTCGTTAACGGACGTTACGGTGTTGACGGACTCGGAGTCGTTAAAAGCAAGTGACGAAAAATCACCGTTTAAAAACAAGCGAAGATTGCTTGAAACGTAATTTGCGCAAAGCACGCTGCCGCCTTTTGCGGCAAGGTAAGAAAACTTGGGGTCTGAAACGGACGGACTGCGGTAAACGAAGCTTCTGAACGGCTGAGAATCAATAACGCTTTCGCTCAGAACAAGCCCCGACGAAGCATCAACAACCTTCCAAATAATCGGCTCGAATTTGAACCAGTAGTGGGCAGAAACGTAATACCCGTTGTCATCCTGATATGAATTATCGCCGGTATCATCGGCGGCAAGACCCGTAAGATAAGGCCTGTATGAAGAAATATCCACTCTGCGATATTCCGCGCCTTCATAAACGACGTCGGAATATGTCATAAAGTCGCCCGCAGACATATTTCCGTCATATCTTGAGCCGGTGCCGCTGAAAAATCCGAATGACTCGCTGTCGGTCACAAGCGAATCGAGAGCGGAAACGAGGCTTTCGTCTTCAACGAGCGACTGCGGATAATATCCGTATTCAAAGGTGTCGCCGTCCGAAAAAGAAGCCGCTTCGGTTTTTACGGACGGAGTACCCGGCAAAATCATCAAAACAGCAAACAAGGCAGCCATAAAAAAGGCTGCTGATTTTTTGAGCTTTTTCATATGACTACCTCCGTTCGGAAAATGTTCAGTTTAATTTAAGCATATTGACAGCCGACATAAGCTGCAGGTCTTCCTCGGATGAAAGCAGAAGCAGCTCGGAGTCATCCGTCTGCGACGTTACCTCCATTGTGGGAGCTACGCCGACTTTATCATAAACTGCGGCGTCGCCGTTTCTCGGCACAACAAGCGCAACGGTGAGAATAATGGCGCTGCCGTCGTCAAGGTTAAATACCTCCTGCATCGTGCCGACGCCCGCCGTAGCGGTGCCGATGAGCTGAGCCTGCTTAATATCTCTCAAATCGCACGCGAAAAGCTCCGCAGGGCCTTTTGTTGACGAATTTATAAGCACGGCGTAAGTAAACGGAAACTCGCTGTATTCAGCCGAAAACGTTTCGACTGTTTCGCCGTTTTTATCTTTCGCGACGGCTATGTTGCCCGAAATATTAGGCACTACGACGTCAATGGCTTTCGCGGCGTAAGCAACGGTGCCGTCCGAGGTATTTCTCAGGTCAAAAATGACGCTGTCAATTCCGTTTTTCTGAAAAGCGGTGAGCGCGTTTTTAAGCTCGCTCTCGGTGCTTTTGTAAAAGCCCGATATTCTGACGTAGCCTATTCCGCTTATCTCATCCGAAACGACAGTAGGAACGTTAAACGTGTTCATAACCGTAACGGTTTTGGTAACGTCGTCTCTCATATACTCGATAGTAACGAGAGACATTCTGATGCCGAAAAAGTTTTCGGAAAGCTCCTGATAATTGTAGCGGTTAACCGTAACGTTGTTTACGGCGGTGATAACGTCCCCCGCCTCAAGGCCTTCCGTTTCTGCCGGAGAGCCTTCGTAAACGTAAGAGATAACGAACGCGCCCTCGGAATAGCTGTAAAGCGTTTCTATGCCGATGCCTATCTGACCGTTTTCGAGCTTTTCTTTATATGACGAATATTCCTGAGCGCTCATATAGTAGCTGTTTTCGTCGTTAAGAACGCTCACATATCCTTTTGCGAGCGACGCTCCGAGATTGTTGTTATAATCTTCAAGGTCGCCGTAAAAATAGTTTGATATAAGCCTGTTGATTTCTTCGGCGCTGTCATAAGTCTGTGAACGCTGAGAAATATTGCTGATTATTCCGTTGTAAATCTGCTTTGAAAACACCATGGTTACGGCAAAAGTCGTAGCAACGGCGATTATAACCAGCGACAGGCAAAGCCCGAAAGAAATTTTTTTATTCAAGGAGAAACCTCCTTAAGCGCTTATGCGTATGGATTGGATACGTAATTTAAGGGATTGACCCTGCTTACTCCTCCGTCGGAGTTTTTGACTCTCACTTCAAAATGAAGGTGAGGGCCGGTAACGTTGCCCGTTGCGCCGACAATACCTATCTGTTCGCCCTTCTTAACGACCTGACCTACGGAAACCTGGATGTTATCCGAGTGGGCGTAAAGGGTCTGTGTGCCGTCGCCGTGGTCTATTACGCAGTAGTTGCCGAAGCCGTAATTCCAGTTGCCGTCGTTAACGGCTATGATAACTTCGCCGCCCTGCGCAGCGTTAAAGGGTCTGCCTCTTGTGTTGCCGCCCTTGGCGCAAATGTCAATGCCCCAGTGCGGGCTGCCGTCGGAATAGCTGGGATAACCTGCTGTAATGTAGCTCTCAAACTTAACGGGCCACGCCATTTTGCCGTCGTTCTCAAAAGAAGCGTCGGGAGTGTCGCCCAAAGACGAACCGTGAGCGGCAATGTAGGCGTCGATCTGAGCGCTCAACTGCTCTTTTTCCTGCTGCTGACGCTTGATTTCCGCTTTATATTCGTCGCTGTCGTGGTCAAGCTCGTTAATGATTGACTGGATTTCCTGTTTCTTTGAAGTGACCTGAGCTTTTTTGCTCTGCTCGGTCGCTCTGCTGTCTTGCAAATCGGATTTTCTCTCTCCGAGCTCTGCCTTCTGGCTTTCAAGCTCGGTGATTTTGACCTCAAGCTCGGCTTTGTCGGTTTCAAGCTGTTTCTCAAGAGACTCAAGCTGAACGAGCTTATCGGTGAGCTCATCAATAAGAGCGGCGTCGTTTTCAGACACTCTCTGCATTAACTCAAGCCTTGTGAAATAAGTGGAAATGTCGTCGGAGCTGAACAAAATCTCAAGAGTGCTGGTTTCGCCGTTCATATAGTTTTCGCGAATCCTGCCCATAAGCATTTCGCGGGTATCCTGCATGGTGGATCTCGTTTCTTCCATCTGAGCGTTGGTATCCGCTATCTGATTGTTGATTTCTTCAATGTCGGCTTCGATTTGCTCAATGCTTTTTTCTTTGCCGGCAATGTCGCTGTTAAGAGTGCCTATCCTGCTCTCAAGGATGTTGATCTGGCTGTTGATGTCGTCAATTTCGGAGTTAAGAGTGCTTATGGTCTTTTTATTATCCTTTATTTCACTCTCAACTTCTTTGAGCTCCTGCTGATTTTTTTCGATTTTTCTCTCAATCTCGTCATACTGCCTTTGAAGGTCATCAAGCTGTTCGTCCGCCGAAACCTTTGCGGGCGAATAAATGAGCGTTGACATTATGCAGACGAGCGCCATGAAAGCCGCAAGAGCCCTGACCGTATTTCTCTTAAATCTTTTATCAGTCTTCAAGCTCTACAAACTTCCTTTCCTTAAGATATTTCCTTATAGACGTTGCCGAGCCGAACACGCCGGTGAAAATGCCTATAACAAGGAAAGCGGCAGCAATGTAAGGAGCGTAGGTGAGGAACGGCACCTGCTGAGAATTGGTGAAAGCGTCAAGTACTGTCATAAGCTCGCGCATTGCGAGATTGTAAAGGCCCCAGACCGCCGCCGTAGCGAGTATGCTCGCGATGATGCCGATATTGATTCCTTCCACGATGAACGGCCACCGTATGAAGGAATTTGTGGCGCCGACGCTCTTCATAATGCTGATTTCAAGCTTTCTGCTGAACATCGTTATTCTTATGGTGTTTGAAATAATGAAAAGAGAAACGAGCAGCAGAAGTATTATAACGCCGAGGCTTATATACTGCACGGCGTTTTTGATTGCCGTAAGCTGATGAGCGAGAGTGCTGTTTTCACGAACTCTCAACACGTTTTCAAGCTTCTTTAAGTTATTGACGACCTCGTCAAAATGAGTCATATCGGAAACGGTAATTCTGTAGCCGTCCGGCAGAGGATTTTCTTCTATGCTTTCGAGATAAGCTCTCAGGTCATCGCTGAGCTTTGAAAGCTCTTCCTCATAAGCGGGGCCCTTTTCGACCGACTCAACGCTCTCAACGTAGTCAATGGCATTTATTTCGGCGCCCATTTTCATATAATCGTAAGCGTTAATGTCGGTGTTGGCGTAAACCATAATAACGTTTTCCTGCTCAATGCTGTTTATGAAAGTTTCAATATTCACAAGCAGCATAAAGGCAATGCCGACGAGCAGAAGGCAGCTGAAAAGCACGGTAACAGAAGCGAGAGTCATTATCTTGTTGACTCTCATATTGCGAAAGCCTTCTTTGGTGAGATATTTGAGTTTAGTCATGGCTTTCACCTCCGTCCGCGCCGGAAATATCAATCGCCGCTTCCGCAGGGTCGGAATTTGAAAAAACGTCAACAGGCGCGGAATCCTCCGCAAGCTCCTGCATGATCGCGGCTATTTCGTCAATATTTTCTTCATCAATCGCTTCCTCGCCCAAAACGGCGGGGTCAATGTTGTCATATACAGACTCAATGTCAAATTCTTCGGGGCCGATTTCGACAGCCTCCGAATTTTCCGCGGCAGAAGTGTTTTGCTCGGGCGCAGAATTACCCGCCGAAAACTGTGAATAGTCCTCAGCTCCGGGAGCGTTATACATGCTTGACATTTCGCTGATGGGATTTATGTGGTCGGTCGCAGCCTCGTGGCTTAAAACGCCGCCGTCGGACACAATGGTGCCCTTATCGAGAATTATAACTCTCTTATCAAAGCATTTAACGAGAGAATGCTCGTGAGTAACCATTATAACGGTGGTGCCCGCTTCGTTAAGCCTCATGAGAAGGTCAACGATTTCATAGCTCATCTGAGGGTCAACGTTGCCCGTAGGCTCGTCGGCTATGATTATCTCGGCGTCGTTAGCGAGCGCTCTCGCAAGAGCTACCCTCTGCTGCTCGCCGCCCGAAAGCTCTCTCGGGTAGTTTCTGCTTTTATCGCTAAGGCCCATAAGCGAAAGAAGATAAGGCACTCTGCGTCTTATCTTTTTCTCCTTCGTGCCTATAACTCTCATTGCGAAGGCGACGTTGTCAAACACCGTCATATTGGGAATAAGGCGGAAATCCTGGAAAACGACTCCGAGCTTTCTGCGGAATTTCGGAATCTGCTTGCCCTTGATTTTATTGAGATTTACGCCGTCAACGGTAATAGTGCCGGAGGTGGGCACTTCTTCCCTCATCATAAGCTTTAAGAAGGTGCTTTTGCCCGCGCCGGAGGAGCCCACGACAAACACGAATTCACCCTTGTCAATGGTGATATTCACGTCGTTGAGGGCGGTAATTTTATTACCGTATTTTTTGGTAACGTTTTTAAATTCAATCACGATATAATGACCTTTCCGACAGTTAACGCACTGTCATCAACATCAGAATTTAGTGGGCTTCGCGTCAAGATATTTCTTGACCATAAGCGCCACCTTGAATACTATGGCGTCGTCAAACTCTCTCAAATCAAGGCCGGTAAGCTTCTTGATTTTTTCGAGCCTGTAAACCAGAGTATTCCTGTGAACAAACAGCTTTCTGGAGGTTTCGGAAACGTTGAGGTTGTTTTCAAAGAACTTCTGAATGGTAAAGAGAGTTTCCTGGTCGAGAGAATCGATGGAGCCCTTCTTGAACACTTCCTTTAAAAACATTTCGCAAAGTGTGGTCGGAAGCTGATAAATAAGCCTCGCGATGCCGAGATTGTCATAAGAAACTATGGTCTTCTCGGTGTCAAACACTTTGCCTACCTCGAGCGCTATCTGAGCTTCCTTGAACGAGCGCGCAAGGTCGCGGATGCCGTCAACGGTGGTGCCTATACCGACGAAAACGTGGGTATAGAGCTCGCTGCTCAAAGCGTCCGAAATGGATCTCGCAAGCTTTTCAAGGTCTTTGCTCTCGGTGTTGCTGCGTATTTCTTTAACCACGGCAATGTCCGTTTCGCTTATGTCCACGATAAAATCCTTGCTCTTATCGGGGAAAAGATTGGAAACGGCGTCATAAACCGCGGAATCGTTGTGCTCTGTAACTCTGACAAGCAGCACCACTCTCTGAACGTCCATATTGAAGCGAAGCTCTCTGGATTTGAGATAGATGTCGCCGGGCAGAATATTATCGGTTATAACGTTTTTGATGAAGTTGCTTCTGTCAAACTTTTCCTTATAATATTGCTCAATGTTTTCAAGGGAAACGCAGCAGATAGCGGCAAATCTCTCAACCACCTCGTCGCTGCCCTCGATAAACACGGCGTATTCATTTTTTGCGTGATTGCCGAACGTAAGGAAAGTATAGTCGCCTATGTGATGAATTTCGTTGTCGGCAAAAACGTCAACGGCGGACGGAATAACTTCCCCTATCTTGCTCAGCTCGCTGCAGGCAATGATTGTGCCGGTTTCGTCAATAACGCCGAGAGTCCTTCCCACAGCGTCGCGCATCTGATGAATAAGACCTTGAAAAATTCTGTTTGACATTTAATTTACCCCTCATCCGATTATATTCATAGATTCAGAGACTATACGATATAGTCAAATTTGATACAGAGTTATATACATTTTACACAATAGTCTTGTAATTTGCAATAGAAATTTAAGAATTTTTCGTCATTTTTTTCAATTTTTAAGTAAAATTTACCCCGAATACCGAAAAAATTCACAAACGCTTTACATTGAGCCTATTTTGAGCATATTTTATGCTCAGAGAGAAAAAAGCGAAAATATAATTTATGATTTTTTCTATATATGAAAAATGTCCGAGCCAAACAACATAAAAAGGCAGAGCGCGGATTTGAGTCCGCGCCCTGTCGCTTTAAATATATGCTTATTATTGTGAGTGTTATCAGTCGAGGCTTCTGGTGCAAACCGTAACGTTTTTGAAAACGTTTTCGAAACGGTTGAGAGCTTCGTCAACAACTTCGTCTGTGTCGGCAAGCGAAGTGTAAAGTCTTGAACCGGCGAGGGTAACAAGGCCGTTTGCCATGTAAGCCGCGCCCATCTGCTCCATAGCAACTTTTCTGCGGAGCATTTCGGGCTTTGCCTTGAGCATGGGCACAACGGAAGCGGGCAGGAACATGGAGCTGAAGTCGTAGCTCATCGCGGCGGAGCACTCGAGGTGAACGATAGAGCCCTGGTTGTAAACCACGAACGGAAGAGCATACTTATCAAGCAGCATCTGAAGACCTGCGGTGAGTTTGTCGCCGGCAAGGCCTGCTTTTTCGCAAGCGTTGGTCTTCTCGATTTCCTGAATTGCGCAATATCCCGCATAGGATGACAGGGGGTTCGCCGCAAGGGTGCCGCCGACATAGGCTCTCTTCATCATGGTGCCTACGCCTGCCGCCATGCCGCTTACAAATTCCTTCTTGCCGCCTACGCCGCCTGC
>CAJOLX010000042.1 GCA_905235625.1 uncultured Clostridia bacterium | reverse complement strand
GGCAGAGAGGTTATCGGATACGGCACGAAGACCGCCGCCGACAGCGGCAAAGAGTGGCTCAAAATCAAATATGAAGACGGCTACGGCTACGTCGCCATGAGCTACATGAAAGAAAAATAATATCGAAGCGATAACGAAGACAAATCCCTTTTATTCCACAGAGAGGCGGAGTGAATGCTGAGAACGCCGCCGGGTTAAAATAAAAAGAGAAAGCCCCTTCACAGCTCCGCGCCGGCGAGGCGCGGCGTAGATCTGCGTTAAAGAATAAGCGAGAGGTGCAGTAATGCGCAATTTGGGTGGTACCACGGCCTTTTATGGTCGCCCCATGCGAATTGTATTACTGCACCCTTTTTACCGCCCTCAAAGGCTTTTTGAGAGAGCGAACGCCTTAAAACGGCGGCTGAAACGTCAATAATTTATTTTCACATACACGGAGGTAATGTCCATGGAATGGATGGGACTTAACGAGATAAGGAAGAAATATCTCGAATTTTTTGAATCGAAGGGCCACCTTGTTTTGCCGAGCTTTTCTCTTGTGCCTCAGGGCGACAAGAGCCTTTTGCTCATAAACGCCGGCATGGCGCCTATGAAAAAGTATTTCACCGGTGAGCAAACTCCGCCCCGCACGAGAGTTACCACCTGCCAGAAGTGCATCCGCACGCCCGATATCGAAAGAGTCGGCATAACCGCGAGGCACGGCACTTATTTTGAAATGCTCGGCAACTTCTCTTTCGGCGATTATTTCAAGCATGAAGCGACCCGCTGGGCTTGGGAATTCTGCACCGAAGTAATGAAAATGCCGATTGACAGGCTCTACGTCACCGTTTATCTTGACGATGACGAGGCTTACGATATCTGGACTAAAGAGATAGGCGTTGCCCCCGACCACGTTTCAAGGCTCGGCAAGGAAGATAATTTCTGGGAGCACGGCGCGGGTCCCTGCGGCCCGTGCAGCGAGATATATTTTGACAGAGGCGAAAAATACGGCTGCGGCTCTCCCGACTGCAAGGTGGGCTGCGACTGCGACAGATATACCGAATTCTGGAACCTCGTTTTCACTCAGTTTGAAAACGACGGCAACAATAATTATTCAAAGCTCAAGAGCTGCAATATTGACACCGGCATGGGCCTTGAAAGGCTTGCCTGCATTATGCAGGGCGTTGACAATCTCTTTGAGGTCGACACCGTCAAAAACATTATGCAGCACGTTATCGACATTGCTGGCGTTGAATATCACAAGAGCGAAAAAGCGGACGTTTCCCTCCGCGTTATCACCGACCATATCAGAAGCACGACCTTCATGATAGGCGACGGCGTTATGCCTTCAAACGAGGGCAGGGGATACGTGCTTCGCCGCCTTCTCAGGCGCGCCGCAAGGCACGGCAGGCTGCTCGGAATAGACGGCACCTTCCTTTATAAAGTGAGCGAAACCGTCATCAAAGAGAACGCCGAGGCTTATCCCAACCTCGTTGAAAAGCACGACCTTATCGTAAAGGTTATCAAAGCGGAGGAAGAGAGCTTTAACAGAACCATCGACACAGGCCTTTCTCTGCTTGAAGATATCATCGAAAGCACCAAGTCCGACACCGTATCGGGTGCGGACGCGTTCAAGCTCCAGGATACTTTCGGCTTCCCCATTGACCTTACGAAAGAAATTCTCGAAGAGAGAAATATGAAGGTTGACGAGGAAGAATACAGACGCCTTTATGACGAGAGCAGAGCCGCGGCGAGAGCGGCAAGAAAAGACGCCGGAGCAGAGGCGTGGAAGGGCGCGAGCGCGTCGCTTAAGGACATCCCCGCGACCGTTTTTGAGGGCTACACCGAAAACGAATGCAGGGCAAAAGCGCTTGCCATTATTTCAAACGGCGAGAGAGCGGATTATATCAACGCCGATTCCGACGGCGCCATAGTGCTTGACAAAACCGTTTTCTACGGCGAGAGCGGCGGCCAGGTGGGCGACACCGGCACACTCGATTTCGGCTCCGCCGCGTTTGAGGTAAGCTCCGTCACCAAAACCGCCGACGGCAATTTCATCCACGTGGGCAAGATAGTGAGCGGCGAGAGCATTTCCGTTTCGGACGAATGCGTCGCTTCCATAAACGTTTGCAAGAGAAGCGCAACGGCGAGAAACCACACTGCGGCTCACCTTTTGCAGGCGGCTCTCAGAGAAAGGCTCGGCACTCACGTTGAGCAGGCGGGTCAGCTTGTAAATTCCGACGCGGTAAGGTTTGACTTTACTCATTTCTCGGCTCTCACAAGCGAAGAAATTAAGCAAATCGAAAACAGGGTTAACGAAATCATTATGAGCGCCGCTCCCGTTACCGTGACGGAAATGCCCATTGACGATGCCAAAAAGCTCGGCGCAATGGCTCTCTTCGGCGAGAAATACGGCGACGTTGTAAGAGTGGTGAGAGCGGGCGATTTCTCAACCGAGCTTTGCGGCGGCACGCACGTCGCGAATACCGGCAATATCGGTATGTTCAAGATTGTTTCCGAGTCTTCGGTAGCCGCGGGCGTTCGCAGAATTGAGGGCGTTACCGGCTTCGGCGTGCTCGATTACATCGGCAAAAACGAAGAGCTCATAAACAGAGCTGCCGCGGGCATGAAGCTCACGAATTCGTCCGATATAGACAAGAGAGCGGCTTCCCTCATGGCGGATATCAAAGCTCTCGAAAAAGAAAACGAAAAGCTCAAGGGTGAGATTTCAAGCCTTAAAACGGGCGACATAATGAGCGGAGCCGAGGATATTGACGGCATAAAGCTCGTTACCGCTCTCGTTGACGGCGTTGAGCCCGCAGAGCTGAGAAATATGTGCGACAAGGCGAAGGAAGACGACGACCTCGTTATGCTCGTCTGCTCCGCAAACGCTCAGAAAACCGGCTCGAATTTTGCCTGCGCTTGCGGCAAAAACGCAGTTGCCAGAGGCGCTCACGCCGGCAAGCTCGTAAAGGCTGCGGCGGCGGCCGTAGGAGGCTCCGGCGGCGGCAGACCCGACAGCGCGATGGCGGGCGCGAAGAGCGCCGAAAACCTTGACAAGGCGCTTGCCGAGGCTTCTTCCGCTCTCAAAGAAATGCTTTCTTAACTCAATTATCATAAACGAGAGGAGAATGAAAATGGATTGTATCTTTTGCAAAATCGCTTCCGGTGAAATCCCGACTACGGTAGTTTATGAAGACGATAAGGTTATCGCTTTTAACGACACCGATCCTCAGGCTCCCGTTCACGTGCTCATTATTCCCAAAGAGCATATTGCTTCAATGGCTGAAATCAACGAGAGCAACAGCGCAGTTGTGGCTCACATTTTTGAGGTTGCCGCTTTGATTGCCCGTGAAAAAGGGCTCGACAACGGCTTCAGAGTGGTGAGCAACTGCGGCGAGAGCGCCGGTCAAAGCGTTCATCATCTTCACTTTCATTTAATGGGCGGCCGTGATTTCGGCTGGCCCGCAGGCTGATTATAAGGAGGAAAACTAAAATGGCTGAGGATAAATATTTCACCGTAGATATAGCGGGTCTTAAGAGAGATTTGCTTCGCTGCCCGCTCAATGACAAAATAGACATAGCGGCTTTCATTATGTTCGGCGACGTCGAGCTCACCATTCACTCCGCCAAGGAGCTTTTGAAGAGACTGCCGGAGTTTGATTTCATAATTACTCCCGAGGCAAAGAGCATTCCTCTCGCTTACGAAATGTCAAGGCAGAGCGGCAAGCAGTATTTTGTTGCGCGCAAAAAGCCCAAAGTGTATATGAAAGATCCCGTTTCCGTAAACGTTACCTCCATCACCACTCAGGGCGTTCAGACCCTTTTGCTTGACAGCATCGAGGGCGACATCATAAGAGGCAAGAGAGTAATTCTCATTGACGATGTTATCAGCACCGGAGAATCACTCAAAGCCATTGAAATGCTCGTTAAAAAATTCGATTGCGAAATAGTCGCCAAGGCCGCCGTGCTTGCGGAAGGCGATTCGTATGACAGAGACGACATCACCGTGCTCGGCAAGCTGCCGCTTATTGAAAAGTAAAATTAGGATGTGACCCTATGCTCCGTCCCTATGCCGTAATGGGGCTCACCTTTTTTGCCGTTGCCGCGGTGCTTTACAACGCTTCGGGCGCTGTCGCGGTAATAGCTTTCGCGCTGTTTTCGGCTCTTTTTGCGCTGAGCATGCTTTTGAAAAACACGCGGGAGGGCAGGGTGTTCCCAATGGCTCTCGCGAGCGCGGCGCTCGCCTGCCTGCTGATAACGGTCAATAACGAGTTCTTTTACTATCCGCAGCTTAAAACAGCGGGCAGTGAAAGGCAGATTTGCGCCGTGCTCACGGGCGAACCCGAGGTAAGATACGGCAACTATTACTGCGACGCGAGAGTGAACAGCGTTGACGGCGAGAAGGCTTATATGCGGGTAAGGCTCGTCTTTTCCGAAAAGCCGGAGGCGGAGCCTTATGACAGCGTTGAGGGCAGCTTTACCTTTTACGCTCTCGGCTCGTCGGGAGCTTCCGTTGCCGACCGTTACAAAACCGAAAACAGATTTCTCGGCGCTTATCCCGCAAGCGGCGGTTATTCCGTGCTGCCGCGCGAAGGGAAGCTCAAGCCCCCGGGAGCCTATATAACGGCGTTCAGAAACTCTTTGAGAAACGAGATAATGCGCCTTCTGCCGAACGATTACGGCGCGTTGTGCCTCGCTTTGCTCATAGGCGACAGGAGCGAACTTTCCGCGGGAGCGTATTCGTCGCTCACTCAGAGCGGAGTGACCCACATCATCTGCATTTCGGGCCTTCATCTGACTGTTTGGACAAATGCGTTTTTCTACATTCTCAGAAAGCTCGGATTAAAAGAGAAATTCGCCGCTTTGCTCACTATGCCGGTCGTCGCTTTCGTGGCGCTTGCCGCAGGCATGACGTTTTCGGTTGTGAGAGCGGGCATAATGATGCTCGTTTATCTGCTCGGCACGGTGCTTTCAAGGCGGCGGGATTCATTAAATTCCCTCGGCATAGCCGTGCTTGCAATAGGCGTTGTCAACCCTTACGCCATGGGCGCAGTGTCGCTCAAGCTCTCGGTTCTCTCAACGCTCGGCATAATACTCTGGGGAGAATACTGCCTGCCCGGATTAAAAAGATTTTTTGAAGAGCACAAGCGGGCGTCTTTCCTCGAAAAGCCTGCCCGCATGCTCTGCGTTACTGCGGCGGCAATGCTTTTCTGCCTGCCCGTAACCGCCGACGTTTACGGCTCCGTAAGCTTTGCGGCGATACCGGCAAACCTGCTTGTAATATGGGCGGGAGAAGCGTGCATGATGTGCTCCGCGGCGGCTGTAGCTGTAGCGAAAATAAGCGCAGCAATAATAAATCTGCCCGCTCTCGTTGCGGGCTCGCTCGCAAAATATATTATCAGAATCACGGGCTTTATATCGGGCTTTGATTTTCTTACTTTAAAAATATCGAGGCAAAGCTATTTGCTGCTCATGGCGGTGGTTTTCGCCTTTTGCGCGCTTGCCGCGCTGATCGCTTATTCGGGCAAAAAGACCGTGCCTTTCGCGGTTTTTCCCGTTTGCCTGCTGATAGTTTTTTGCAGCGTTTTCTCCGCTGCTGTCTCAAATTCCGAAACCCGTGTGAGAGTTGCCGACACCGGCAACGGCACTGCCGTGCTCGTATCGGACGGCGGCAAAAACGTGCTTTTCGGCTGCGGAGGGGATTCTTATAACGGAGCCATGCGATTGAAAACGCGGGCGGAGGGCTTGACGCGGTGGTCGTTCCGGGCTCCGGAGAGCCTTACGCCGCATGGCTTTATTCCGTTTGCCGCGAATACGGCGCCGGGTCGTATTATCTCGGCGAAAGCGTTTCACGGCTCGGCTTAAATGCCGGCGAAGGCGGCGTATTCGGCGACACCGAAAGCGCCGAAATCGGTAAAATCCGCTTTTCGCCCGTGTCCGAAACCGACAATTCCGGTTATCTTATTGAAACCGATAATATTACTTTACTTATTCTGTTTGACCCCGGCGTTTCGCCCGAAGCGCTTAACGGCAAAGCAGGCTTCGCTCAGGCGCTCGTTACCCGTATGGACGTGCCTTACGGGGCGGAATTCGATAACCTCGTTTACGCCGTTATAGAGGCGGACGAAAGCAGGGGAGCTTACGTTCAAAGCGAGCTTTCTTCACGGGGAATAAACGCCGTTTCAACGGGGAACGGCAGCGTTCTCATAAGAGCGCGCAAAGGAAAATGCAGCATAGAAAGATTTTGACAAAGGAGGGAGCTTAATGCCGCGAATATCCGAAACCGAGCTTAAATCGCTCATTAAAGAAGGCGTTTCGGGCGCTTATCTGCTTTACGGCGACGAAAAATATCTCGTTAAGACTTATTCCGACAGGCTGTCTTCTTTTGCCGAAAACGATCCGTTTAAAGACTTTAATTTCAGAATTTTCGAGGGTGACGAATACACCCTTGAAGACGTTTACGACAGCGCCTGCGCCGTGCCCGTCATGGCGGAAAGAAAGTGCGTTATCGTTAGAGATTTCGCGGCGGATAAGCTTGACGACAAAGGGCTTAAAGCCCTCGAAGGCCTGCTCGAGGATAACCCCGAGGATAACTGCCTCGTCTTCTCTTACGCCGCTTCTTCACTTGCGGAAAAGCACATGAAAAATCTTGCGAAGCTCTTTGAAAAACACGGCTACGCGTGCGAATTCGGCAAGCTCGGTGACGCCGAACTTTCAAGAATTCTCGAGAGGGGAGCCAAAAGCAGGGGCAAGACTTTCGCGCCCGGCGCGGCGAGCGGAATGGTGCAGTCCGTCGGCAGCGATTTAAATCTTTTAAGCAACGAGCTTGACAAGCTCTGCTCCTATTGCGGCGGCGACGTAATAACGATAAACGACGTAAATTCCGTTTGCGTTAAAAGCCTTGACGCGAAGGTTTTTGATATGATAAGGAAGCTTTCGGACGGCAAATTTGACGACGCTTTTCACAAGCTCACCGACCTTCTCGAAAACCGCACGGAGCCCACTATGATTATGGGCGCTCTCATTTCGCAATATTCGGATATGTACAGGTGCAAAGCCCTTAAAGAATCGGGGCTCGGCGCCTCGGAATTGTCAAAATATTACGCGAATTACAGAGATAACAAGGGCGCTCCCAAAACCTACAGAATAGACTCGGCGGCTAAAAATGCTTCTTTGCTCACAATGAGGCAGATGCGCCGCTGCATTGAAATTCTCTCACAAGCCGACAGAGAGCTCAAGACCTCGTTTTCATCCGACCCGAGGCCTCTGCTCGAAAAAACTCTGGTTATGCTCGCGAGATCGGATAAATTCTGAGTTGCGCGGCGGAGAAATGACGATATGATAAAAATAAAACAGGCGGTCATAGTTGAGGGAAAGTACGATAAAATAAAGCTTTCAAACATCATTGACGCGCCTATCATACAGACCGACGGCTTCGGCATTTTTAAAGATAAAGAGCTTCAGAAGCTGATAAGAAGGCTTGCGGAAAAGGACGGCATTCTCGTGCTGACCGACAGCGATTCCGCCGGCTTTAAAATCCGCTCTTTCATCGGCTCGACCGTTGACCCCAAATATGTCACAAACGCTTATATTCCCGACATTTTCGGCAAAGAAAAGCGTAAGGACGAGCCCTCAAAGGAGGGCAAGCTCGGCGTTGAAGGCGTGCCGGAGCAGGTCATAATCGAGGCGCTCGAAAACGCGGGCGTGCTTTGCGAAAAAACGGAGCCCGTTCAGCGCCCGATAACCAAGCAGGATTTTTACGAGCTCGGCCTTACGGGCAAAAAAGACAGCAGCGCAAAGCGCTTAAAGCTGCTTGCTTTTTACGATTTGCCCTCAAGGCTTAACACAAACGCTCTCATAAAAGTTTTAAACTGCATCACGGATTACGAAAGCCTTAAATCCGCGGTAAACGAAATTTCGGAGGAGTGATAAGAATGCTCAGAATCGGCAGCGGCTACGACGTTCACAGGCTCATTGACGGGCGAAAACTGATATTGGGCGGAGTGGAAATCCCTTATGAAAAGGGGCTTCTCGGCCACTCCGACGCCGACGTTCTTTTGCACGCCGTTTCGGATGCTCTTCTCGGCGCGGCGGCTCTCGGAGACATCGGCAAAATGTTCCCCGACAGCGACGAAAAATACGCCGGCGCCGACAGCTTAAAGCTCCTTTCGGAAGTGGCTTGTCGTCTTAAATCAAAGGGATTTCGCGTTGTGAATATCGACAGCACCGTTATCGCTCAGGCGCCGAAAATTTCGCCTTACACAGACCTTATGCGTGAAAATATCGCCCGCGCCTGCGGCGTCGAAAAAGGCTTTGTCAGCGTTAAGGCCACCACCGAGGAAGGGCTCGGATTTACCGGCGAAGGGCTCGGAATAAGCGCTTTCGCAACGGTTCTTATTGAAACGATTTGAAGAGCTGATTAACTTTTTGTAAACAGTCTTCTCATTATTTGATTTTGACATTTTACTGTGTTACTATAATATTCGTTCGGACCGATACCACGGCGTTTTGCCGGGGAAAGAAGGTAATTTATTAAATGGAATTTTTTGACAAGCTTCACGAATTTATCGGCAATCTGTCCTCCCTGAGCTTCAGACCGTCCGATTTTCTTGATATACTCTTTGTCTTTTTCATATTGTTTTACGGATTGAGGCTTATCAGAGATACGAGAGCGTATCAGCTTCTGAAAGGCCTTCTTTTCCTGCTCATAGCGTTTGGCTTAACCTCTATTCTTCAGATGCAGGCGAGCAACTTTATTTTCAGGTCCGTTTGGCAATACATAATCATAATTCTGATAGTCGTTTTCCAGCAGGAAATTCGTCAGTTTTTTGCAAATCTCGGTCGCTTCGGCAAAGGGCGGCTGTCCTTTAAAGCCCTGTTTAAAGACTATTCCGGCGAAAATCTCGAGGTTGTGAAAAACGCCATAGTCGAGATTTGCGAGGCTGTTGAAAAAATGAGCGAGAGCAAAACGGGCGCTCTCATCGTTATGGAAAAAAACGTTTTTCTTGACGACATAGTGAATAACGGCACCAAAATTGACGCCGACATTTCAAACGAGCTTATCTGCAACGTGTTTTTCCCGAATTCGCCCCTGCACGACGGCGCCGCCGTTGTAAGAGGCGGCAGGCTGCTTGCCGCAAGGTGCGTTCTGCCGCTCACTAAAAGGACGGATATTCCCTCCGACCTCGGCACAAGGCATAAATCGGCTCTCGGCATAAGCGAGCAGTGCGACGCGGTCGTGGTGATAGTCAGCGAAGAAACGGGCATTATAAGCGTTGCTCAGAACGGCAGGCTTTCGAGGCAGCTCACAGAGCTTGAGCTCAGAGAAAAGCTGCTCACGGAGTTTGTTCCGAACGATTCCTACGGCGAATCGAGCCTTGCCAAAAAACTGTTAAAGGGTAAGAAAAAAGATGGAAAAGCTGAGTAATTTTTTCAGAAGAATTCTATTTAATAACAAAGCGCTTGCAGTCGTATGCTTTATCGCCGCGTTCATAATCTGGCTCATAGTGGCGGTGGAGCTGAGCCCCGAAACGACGGTTGTCATAAACGACGTGCCGGTTACGGTCGATTACTCCGCCATTAAATCAAATCTCGGGCTTTCTCCCTTCGGCGAGCAGGAAACGAGCGTTAACGTGTCCGTCACGGGCAGAAGGCTTGTGGTGGAGTCAGACGATTTCAAAAACAAAATTGCCGTCACCGCCGACACAAGCTCCGTTACCGGGGCGGGGATTTACTCGCTCAGACTTGACGCGGGAGTTACCGACAGCGGCGACGCCGTCACGATAAATTCCCTGTCAAAATCGAGCGTAACAGTTTGCTTCGATTACGAAGCGCGCGAAGAATTTACCGTTGAGCCGATTATTATGAACGAGGGTGAATTTTACCCTGTCGGTTACGTTGCGGGCGACGCTTACGTTTCAAACAAAAAGGTCACCGTTGTGGGCCCCGAATCCGAAATCAACAAGATTACGGGGCTTACGGCGCAGGTGTTTATAGACGGAGAAGTCACTCAGACTCAGGTGGTCAACACCGACATTTCCGTTGTGTCAAATTCCGCCGTGAATTTCAGCTACGTAACGATGTATAAAGCGACCGGTTCCGCCGAAATCAGCAACGTTGACGTGACCGTGCCGATATACAAAATCGTTACTCTTGAAACGGGAGTCGGCTTTACCGGCAAGCCCTCCGCTTATTCGGATTCCGCCTCATTCGGCTACAGCGTCAGCCCTTCGTCCGTAACGCTCGGCATACCCGAGAGCAGGGTCGAGAGCATGACTAATTTAATCGTTAAAAAGATTGATTTCACCTCTTTGAAGCCGGGCAAAAATTCCTTTGAAATTGACGTTTCCGAGGTTGAAAATACCGGCTGCCTCGTGCTTGACGGCACCGAGAAGTTCAATATTGAAGTTAACGTTGAAAACGTTGCCTTAAAGGTGCTCGAAGCGCCTGCGGAGCTTGCCTGCATAAACGTGCCCGACGGAGTGACGGTAAAGAGCGTCACCGCGGAATTTACGGGCGTTACCGTAGCGGGGACCGAGGAAGCGCTCAGAAACATATCGCTTGACGACACCGATTTCGGAGCGGATCTCAGTGAGCTCAAAGAAGACGCTGCGGGCGAAGTGACCGTGCCGGTCGTGTTTACGGATGATAATTGCTGGGCGGTAGGAGAATATACGGCGGTAGTAGTAATAGCCTAACTCTGGGGCGTGCATCTTAAGCGAAGAACAAAGTGCCTCTGATGGGGACTTCCGTATTAAGCGAAGAACAAAGCAAAAAAGTTTATGAATAAGTACAGCAAGGTGCGAAAATTATACCTCGCACCTTGCTTTTCTTTACCCACTTCTTCGTCTTTGCGGCGTTATTAATATTTTATTTATAAACGCGCAAATATTAATTTTTATTTATATATTGCATTGCACCGATTTCTTGTGATATAATCGTACAGAATAGATAATGCGATTTTCTGCGTTAAGTTTAAGCAGAAGGAGGTGGCTCGCAGTGGCAAAAAAAATCATAATGATTTCGTCGTCGGTTATTTGCATCGCTCTCATTATTTTCGCGTGCAGCAAAACCGTGCTGTTCCGCACCGCCGACTCACTGCTTTCGCCTCCTCTCTACAACAGCGAGTATGAGGGCCTCGTGAATGCGTTTAACGAAAAGACGGGCCTTGGCGTAACGTTCGTCAATCCTTCCTCCGGCGACAATATCTCGGCAATCAACGTCACCGACCTTGACGGCGACGGCAAGGAAGAAGCCGTCATATTCTACCGCGACAGCAACGAAGATAACGCGGCGCGTATGTCCGTTTACGATTTCTTCGGCAACAAGTGGAATTTCAGAGTTGATTTTGTCGGCCACGGCGACAGAGTTGACAGCGTGCTTTTTGAAGATTTCAACAAAGACGGCTATGTTGAAATCATGATAAGCTGGAGCTATTCGGGCATAAGCAACGCGAGCTCCTTTTCGGTTTACAGCACGAAGTCGATGAATATGACCTACGAAGAAGTGTTCACGAGCGCGTGCGACGTTGTTTCGGCTGAGGATATGAACGGCGACTCGGTCAAAGAAATACTCTACGTCAGCTCCGAAAACGACGGCGTGACCGTTTCGAGAAAAGCCGTGCTTCTCGGAATGGGCGAAAACGAATTTGAAACGATGGGCGAAGCTCCCGTCGACCCCAATATCACGGGCTACGTTTCCTGCAAGGCGGAGAAAACCAACGAGCATTATCCCATGAAGGTTTATCTTGACGCTCCGAAGGGCGCCGGCATGATGATAACCGAAATCCTATATTGGGATGCCGAAATCTCCAAGCTCATCGCTCCGCTTTACGATGAAGAAGCGGGAGCCAACACCGCCTCCCTGCGATATGAAAATATCCTCTCTGCCGATATCAACAATGACGGCCAGATTGAAATACCCGTGCAGTCGGTTTATGAAAATAACGACAGCGGCGCACAAAAAGAGTTTTACGTTACGGATTGGGTTTATTTTGATTCCTCCTCTCCCGCCTATTACGTGAGAACCTTCGTAAACGTTGCGGACGGCTACTTCATAAACCTCGGCTCCATAGATAACAAAAACCTTTACGTGCGAGAGCTCAGCAGCGCGAGCCGCAGCAGCTGGATAGTATGCTCCGCTTCCTCGGGCAAGGTCGGCGGCAAGGTGCTGTTCACGGTTTTCGGCGTGCCTGCAGGCAAATACGACGAGAGCAGGTATTCATCCTACGTTAAAATTACGCAAAGCTCCGATAAAGTGATTTGCGTCAGCCTTGACAGCGACGGCATAAATGAAGAAACGATAAAGAAGATAGTTGTGAAGATGCCTTCATGAGGTGAATTATGAAAAGAGTTTTGATAGCGGAAGACGAGTCCGCAATAAGAGATTTTGTGGTCATTAACTTAAAGCGCGCCGGCTATGACGTGATAGAAGCCGAAGACGGTCAGCAGGCGCTCGAGCTTTACGAGAGCTTCGGCGGCAACGTTGACGTTGCCGTGCTCGACGTTATGATGCCAAACGTTGACGGCCTCACGGTTTGCAAATCCCTGAGAGAGCAAAACAAAAACATCGGCATAATCATGCTCACGGCGAAGAGCCAGGAAATGGATAAGATAACGGGGCTCATGATGGGAGCGGACGATTACATAACGAAGCCGTTTTCGCCGACCGAGCTCGTCGCGAGAGTGGACGCCATCTACCGCAGGGTGGAGATGAACAGAGTGTCGTCCGTAAAAACCGCCGACGAAATTGAGCTCGGCGAGTTTCAGCTCAATATGCGTTCGCATTCTCTCAAGAAAAACGGAGCTTACGTTGAGCTCACACAGGTTGAGTTCCAAATCATAGAGCTGTTTTTCTCAAGGCCTAACGAGGCGCTCAGCAGAACGGAAATACTCAACAAGGTGTGGGGCACCGAGTATTACGGCGAAGAGAAGATAGTGGACGTTAACATCAGAAGGCTCAGAATGAAGATAGAAGACGAGCCGTCGGTGCCGAAGCACCTGCTCACGATTTGGGGCGTAGGCTACAAGTGGCAGGTTTGACCGATTAAAAACAAACCGTTTGGAAGGAGGCGGAGCGGACAATGAAATATATGAGCATAACGAAGCGTTGGCTGCTCAACGTTGCCTCCATAGTGCTGGCTATTCTGATAGTCGTGGCGGTGCTGCTCTTTCTCATAATCCGCAACTACTATTACGGAGCCGCGAGAATGACGGTTGAAATAATGACCCCCGAAGAAATCACGTCGATGTTCGGCATGTACGGAGCCTCCGCGAGCGGCTTTGAAAGCGCCGCGAGAGAGTATTGCGAAAATTTTGCCTCTGCGGACACTATGGCGGTTTGGGTCATTGACAAAACGGGCAAGGTGGTCGTCACCTCAAGCGGATTTGCCATAAGCGACGACGTTGAAATACCCGAATACGAAAGCGCGAAGCAGAGCGACCGAGGCTTCGCTATCTGGACGGGCAAATTACCCTCCGGCGAAAAGATAATGGCAAACACCTGCATTTACAGATACGAAAACGGCAGCTACGGCGGCGCCGTGAGATACATGGTGTCGCTCGACGCGATAGACAGGCAGCTTGTAAACATCGCTTTTATCATCCTCGCCGTCGCGCTGTTTATGTTTGCCGCGCTGCTCTTTTCCGGCATGACGTTCATTCGCTCGATAGTGAACCCCGTTAAAGAGATAGGCAAAACGGCGGGCAAAATAGCGGGCGGAGATTTGGGGGCGAGAATAGAAAGCTACCCCTATAACGACGAAATAGGCGATTTGAGCGCCGCCATAAACGACATGGCGGATAAGCTCTCGGAATCCGACCGGATGAAAAACGATTTCATTTCCACCATATCCCACGAGCTTCGCACGCCTCTTACCGCGATAAAGGGCTGGGGCGAAACCATCAGCCAGATAGGCGACAGCGACCCCGCCATGACAAAGCGAGGCATGGATATAATCATCAGCGAGTCGGCAAGGCTCAACGGCATGGTTGAGGATTTGCTCGATTTCTCAAGAATAAACAGCGGCAGAATGGTTTACAACATGGAAAAAATGGATTTCCTTGCCGAGCTTGACGACGTTGCTTATTCCTTCAAAGACAGAGCGCTCAGAAACGGCATTGAGCTCACTTACAACGCCCCCGCGATACCCGCTCCCGGCACGGGCGACCCGTCAAGGATAAAGCAGGTGCTCATAAACGTGCTTGACAATGCGGTCAAATACACCGAAGAGGGCGGCAAAATAACAATCAACGCCGAGATAGAAAACAAAGAGAGGCTCGTTATCAAGTGCACGGATAACGGCGTGGGCATAGCCGAAGAGGATTTGCCTCACATCAAAGAGAAGTTTTACAAGGCAAACAACACGGTCAGAGGCTCGGGCATAGGGCTTGCCGTGTGTGACGAAATAGTTAAATATCACAAAGGCAGTCTTGATATAGACTCCGTTTACGGCGAGGGGACGACCGTTACGGTCACCTTCCCGCTCGAATATCCTTCTAAACAGGAGAAACACGAAAAGGAGGAGAATGAAAATGAGCAAAAATAAGAAAGAATATGTCGCCGTCGGCGGTCAGGCGCTGATGGAAGGTATTATGATGAGAGGCCCCAAAGGCACCGCAATGTCGTTAAGAATGCCCGACGGCTCAATAGAAACCGAGATGAAGGATTTTGTGTCGGTCAGAAAAAAGCACAAAATTCTCAACACTCCGCTTATCCGCGGCGTTATCTCGTTTGCGGAGTCGATGATTTTCGGCTACAAGCTGCTTATGGAGTCCGCCGAAAAGACCACTCTCGATTTTGAAGAAACGCAGAGCGAGTCTAAGCTCGACAAGTGGGTGGAGGACCATTTCGGCCCCAAGATGATGACCGCCATCGGCATCATCGGCACCGTGCTCGGCGTGCTGCTTGCGTTCGTGCTCTTTATGTGGCTGCCGTCATTTGTGTTTGACGTGCTCAAAAATCACGTTTTCACGGGCGACGGCATTCTCAGAGCAAGGGCGCTCATAGAGGGAATTATCAGAATTATCATCTTTATCGCCTACATGTACGGCACGTCAAAGATGAGCGAAATACACAGGGTCTATATGTACCACGGCGCGGAGCACAAAGCAATTTTCTGCTTTGAAAACGGCGAAGAGCTCACCGTTGAAAACGTGCTCAAGCAGAGAAGATTTCACCCGAGGTGCGGCACAAGCTTCATTTTCGTAACCATTTTGCTCAGCATTCTTATTTCGTCCATAGTGGCGATTTCGTTCCCGAAGCTCACAACCTACAGGTGGATTTGGATACTCGTTAAGCTCCTTCTTCTGCCCCTTATCATGGGCATAGGCTTTGAATTCATACAGCTTGCGGGCAAATACCCCAACAAGTTCACGAGAGCGCTTTCGGCTCCGGGCCTCGCGATGCAGAGGATAACCACCGCCGAGCCGGACGGCCCCATCGCCGAGGTGGCGATAGCGGCGCTCAAAGCGGCGCTTACCGGAAAGCCGGAAGATACGGATGAAAAATCCGAAGAATCCGAAGCTATCGAAGCGGAGGCAGACGAAAAATTGACCGAAGCTCAAGCTGCCGAAGCAGAAGCTGCCGTAGACGAAGCCCTCGAAGCCGATGACGAAACCGCCGAAGACGAAGCGAACGAAGCAGCCGCCGAAGACGATGACGAAGGCGAAGAAAGCGGAGACGACGACTCCCGCCCGGCAGGGTGCTGCTATGACCTTTAATGAGGCGCGCAGATACGGCGACGAATTTTTAAAAGCGTCGGGCGTTGACAATTCCTCCGCCGAGAGCCTGTGGATGCTTCAGGCGGCGTCGGGCAAAACCGGCTCCGAGCTGCTGCTTCATTCATCTGACGAGCTTAAAAGCGAAGAGGAAGAAAAGTTCAAAGAGATGCTTTCGGAAAGAGCCGGCTCAAGGCCCGTTCAGTACGTTCTCGGCAAATGGGATTTTTACGGCGGCGAGTTCAAAGTCGGGGAAGGCGCTCTCATTCCGAGACCCGAAACGGAAGGGCTCGTTGAAATTGCCTCGGGGCTTTTGAAGGAAGTCAAAAATCCCGTAATAATAGATTTGTGCGCAGGCACCGGCTGCATAGGGCTCACTCTCGCGAGGCTTTTCCCTTCATCGAGAGTTTACCTTGTGGAAAAATACGACGAAGCGCTCTCTTTCCTCTCGGAAAACGCGCTCGGTTTGCCGAATGCCGAAATAATCAAAGGCGATATATTCAGCGACGAAGATATCGGCAGGCTGCCTGTTTGCGATCTTCTCGTTTCAAACCCGCCTTACGTAAAATCATCCGAAATACCTTCTCTTGCGCCCGAGGTGCTCAGAGAGCCGCGCGAAGCTCTCGACGGAGGGGATGACGGGCTCGATTTTTACAGGCGGCTGTCACAAATAATTCCGTCTCTCTGCAAGGGCGCTTACGCGCTCGAATGCGGAGACGGTCAGGGGAAAGATATTGAGAAAATTCTGCCGGGCAGCAAAACGCTCAAGGATTTGAGCGGGCTCGACAGATACGTGGTAAAGGAGACAAGCGGATGTTAATTGACATAATGAGAAACGGCTTCGGCGTTGATACGCTCGTCAACCTCCTCGCGAGGGTGTTCGTGGTGTTTTGCACGCTGCCCGTTCACGAATACGCTCACGCCTACACGGCGACAAGGCTCGGCGACGACACTGCGAGGCTTTCGGGCAGGCTTACGCTAAACCCTCTCGCTCATTTAGACCCGATAGGCGCCGTAATGATTTTTCTTGTCGGCTTCGGCTACGCGAAACCCGTTCCCGTTAACGCGAGGAATTTCTCAAACCCCAAGAAGGACATGGCGATCACCGCCGCGGCGGGCCCGATTTCAAACCTCGTGATGGCGCTGCTGTTTGCGCTGCTCTATATCACGTTTCTCGTTATTTACAGAAGCACTGCGGCGGTTATCGCCTACTCCGCTTATCTGTTCTTCTATTACGCGGCATACGTTAACGTAACCCTCGGAGTGTTTAACCTCATCCCCATACCGCCGCTTGACGGCTCGAGGATACTTAATCTCATCCTTCCCTCCGAGATTTATTTCAAGCTCATGAGATATGAACGCTACATCATGATAGCCGTTATGGTCATTCTGCTCACCGGAGCGCTTTCGGCGCCGCTTGCGTTCGTTTCTTCGGGAGTGCTCAATGGCATCATATTCATAGCGTCACTGCCGTTTAAAGCTTTCGGCCTCATATAAGCCGCAATTCAACGTTCTAAAACCGAAACGGAGAGAGAATTTTGGAGAAAATACAATATAAGCTGGAGGTGTTTGAAGGCCCCATGGACCTTCTGCTCCAGCTGATAAGCAAAAAGCAGGTCAGCATAAATGACGTGCCGATAATGGAAATAATCGAGCAATATCTCGAATACATAAAAGCCATGCAGGAAGACGACCTCGACGTTTCGAGCGAGTTTCTCGAAATGGCGGCGAGGCTCATCTACATCAAAACGGTTTCTCTTTTGCCCGTTCACGACGAGGCGGTGGAGCTTGTGGAAGAGCTCAGGGGCGAGCTTATCGAATACCGCGACTGCAAGCTCGTTGCCGGCGAGCTCAGAAAATCGAGCGACGGCTTTGACTATTACTGCAGAGAGCCCGAAGAAATCGAGGCGGACCCCACCTACACGAGAATTCACGAGCCCGTCGACATTTTCAAAGCCTACGTTTCGGCTGTCGGCAAAGGCATGAGAAGGCTGCCGCCGCCCGCCGAAGCGTTCAGAGAGATAGTCGCCCGCAAAATAGTTTCCGTTGCTTCAATGGTAAGCGTGATAACCGAAAAGTTCAAAAAGAACGAGAGGCAAAAATTCTATTCGTTCTTTGACGGGGTCACTTCCCGCTCGGAGATGGTCGCCGTATTTCTTGCCATGCTCGCCATGGTAAAGGCAAAGAGAGTGAGCGTGGAAGGCGATTTTGAAAATCCCGATTTAACGCTGCTCAAGGGGAGAGGGGAGGAAATCCAAATTGACGAATGAAGAAAAGAGAGCCGCGGTGGAGGCAATTCTCTTCGCGAGCGGAGAGCCGCTTGAAAGCGTGAGAATAGCCGAGGCTCTTGACATAGAAGAGGATGAAGCGAACGCTCTTCTGTTTGAAGTGGGCGCCTCGCTCGACAACAACAAAAGCGGCATCTGCCTTTTGAAGCTCGGCAACAAATATCAGCTTTGCTCCCGCACCGAATACGCGCCCTACATCAGAGCGGTGCTCGACATCAAAAAGAACATTCCGCTCTCAAACGCGGCGCTCGAGGTGCTTGCGGTCGTAGCTTACAATCAGCCGGTCACCAAGGCTTATATCGAGCAGGTGAGAGGCGTTGACTGCTCGGGAGTGGTAAACACCCTTTGCCAGAAAGGGCTGCTCGAAGAGAAGGGAAGGCTTGAGCTTCCCGGCAGACCTCTTCTTTACGGCACAACCCCGAATTTCTTAAGATGCTTCTGCCTCACCTCACTTGCCGACCTGCCGGAGCTTCCGGAAAAGGTGCAGGAAAATGAGATGACGAGCATAGACGAAGAGATAGATTCCCGTCAGGGAGAGCAGATCAAAAACTTTTTCCAGGAGGAGATCGAGAAAGCAGCCGAATCGCGGGAGGAGGTCGAGGCTGAAGAATGAAAGCGCTTTACATCATTCTCGGCATAATTCTTTTTATCATACTTTTGCTGTCGGTGAAGGTCAGAATAACCGTTCACTCCGAAAAAGGCATAGACCTTTCGATAAGGTGGCTGTTTCTGAAATTCAACGTGCTTCCGAAGGATGAGAATAAGAAAAAGAAGCCGAAAAAGAAGAAAAAGAAGAAACCCGAAAAGGAGAAGCCGAAAGACGAAAAGGTGCCCGAGCCGAAAGAAAAGAAGGACAATATCTTCAAGCGGTTTTATAAGAACAACGGCGTCGGCGGAGTTGTGGAGCTTGTGCAAAAGCTCGCCGCGGCGCTCGGAGGTATGTTCAGGGGCATAGCGAGAGCTTTCACGTTTGAAGAGCTTTACATTTCTCTTCTCGTAGGCGGCTCCGACAGCGCGGACACCGCCGTGAAATACGGCAAGACCTGCTCGGCGGTTTACCCCGCGATGGGGCTCATAACCGACACGATGAGAGTGAAGAAATACAGCTTGGACATTTCGCCCGATTTTATTGAGGGCAAAAGCAGCGCAAGGCTTCACACTCAGATTTCAGTAAGACCCCGCAAGCTGATAAACGCCGTCATAGCGTTCGGCTTCAGAGTATTGTTCAAAGTAGTTATAAAATTCCTCAAGGGCTCGAAGGCTAAAAAGCCGGAAGCCGCAGAGGAATAAAAATAAAAACCAAAATCAAAATTCAAAATGAAAGGTGAAAGAAAATGAAAGATTCAGCATCAGGAATTCTCGGCACGTCAATTGAAAAAATCAAGGACCTTGTGGACGTTAGCACCATTATCGGCGACCCAATCGTCATCAGCGACACTCTTCAGGTCATCCCCGTTTCGAAGGTAAGCTACGGCTTTGCTTCCGGCGGCAGCGATTTCCCCTCAAAGAACAATCAGGAGCTTTTCGGCGGCGGCGGCGGAGCAGGCATCACCATTAACCCCGTTGCGTTCCTCGTTGTCAACAACGGCTCCGTAACCATCAAGTACATCAACGCTTCGGAAGGCTCGGTTGAAAGAGTTATCGGCATGGTGCCCGACATCGTTGACAAGGCGAGCGACGTTGTTGCTCAGCTCAAGCATAAAGACACGAGCGTTGACGCGGCGGTTGCCGATTATCTGAACGCTTCCGAAAAGACCGAAGAGGAAAAAGCGTAAGATTAAAAGAGACTAACTATTAAATGTCAAGCCCTAAAATAAAAAAAGTCAAAAAAATGCGCCGCCCTTGACAAACAGCATTCAGATGCTGAA
>CAJOLX010000041.1 GCA_905235625.1 uncultured Clostridia bacterium | reverse complement strand
GTGGCAACGGTAAGAGCGCTCAAGATGCACGGCGGCCTTGATAAGAAACAGCTCTCGGAGGAAAATCTCGACGCTCTCGAAAAGGGAATCCCCAACCTGTTAAGGCACGTTTCAAACATCAAAAACGTTTATAAGCTGCCGTGCGTTGTAGCCGTTAACCGCTTCCCCACCGACACCGACGCGGAAATAGACTTCATCATAGGCAAGTGCCGCGAGCTCGGCGTTAACACCGTGCTGTCCACCGTTTGGGCAGACGGCGGCAAGGGCGGCGAAGACCTCGCGAGAGAAGTCGTAAGGCTCTGCGATGAGGAAGAGGGAGATTTCACCTTCTCATACGAGCTTGACGGCTCAATAGAAGACAAGATAGAAGCGGTCGTTAAAAAGGTTTACGGCGGCAAAGGCATAAGCGTTTTGCCCGCTGCCAAAAAGCAGATTGAGCAGCTCACCGCTCTCGGATGCGACAAGATGCCCGTGTGCATTGCGAAAACGCAGTACAGCTTTTCGGACGACCCCACGAAGCTCGGCGCTCCCGAGGACTTTGTGGTAACGGTCAAGAACGTTAAAGTTTCCGCAGGCGCAGGCTTTGTGGTAGTGCTTACCGGCGACATCATGACGATGCCCGGCCTGCCTAAAGTGCCCGCGGCTGAGAAAATCGACGTTGACGAAAACGGCGTTATCAGCGGACTGTTTTGATAAAAACGGCATAAAACGATTAACAGGGTACGGCAAAAACCGTACCCTGTAATTTTTGTTTTCTTATTGAATTTTGCTCTTTGATTAACGCCTAAAGCATTATTCGGCGGTTTCTTCGGCTGATGCTTCGCCCTCTTCATTCTCGCGTCTGGTATCAACAAGCGAATCAAGTATTCTCTTGTGCTCAGCGTTTGAGAGAGCGTATCTCGAGGTGGGAACAGCCGAAAGAAGCATACCTACCATCGGAGGAATGGAAACGAGGAAGAACATTGCCATGGCGTAGCCCGAATAATCGGTCGCGAATGAAGCTGTGCCTGCGGCAAGAGCGGCGTTTGCGCTTTCGATAACGCTGCCCGACCACTTTACTATGTGATACACAACGCCCGAAATAACGGTCGCTATGCCTGCGGAAAGCTTTGTGATAAAGCTCTGGCCCGAGAAGAACACGCCGTCGGGTCTAATGCCGTTGTGATATTCTTCATAGTCAACGCAGTCGGCGATCATAATGCTCTGCAGCACGTTAAGACCGCCCTGCGCAGCGGACGCCGCAAAGAAATCAACGCCCATAATAATCGACCAAAGAAGCTCGTCCTTGATTTTGGCGCCTGCGACAAGATAAATCACAAACACAAGGCCGAAGGGAATGGCGCCGACAACGGAATAGAAGTTATAGAGCTTCTTTTTCTCAACCCTGGCGGCAATGAAAGGAGTAAACGCCGATGCGGCAAGCATTCCGCCGAAAATGCCGATGCCGATTATAAGCACCTGCACTATGAGCATAACGTTAACGCCGTTTTCCGTAACGAGCGCCTTGCCTGCGTCGTTATCAAAGAAGAAATACATAACGAGTGTGAGCGCAACGGTTGAAAGAAGCTGAATGGGGCTTCTCAAAATGCCGGATATAAGAAGCTGGCGGAAGGGTCTGCAGCTCCACATCGTTTTGAAATTATCGCGCATTGTGTGGCGCTCTTCGGTTTGCTGATGAACTCTTTCTTTAACCGAAAAGCCTGCAAACTGGAACAGAATTGAAGCGAATACCGTAACTATGACGGCAAGCATTATAAATGAATACTGGAGCTGTTTCGCATCGCTTTCAACGCCTCTTGCGGCAAAGAAGGGCTTAAGAGAAGCAGCGCCAAACTGAACGAGCATGCCGATAACGCCGAATGTGGCAACTATTCTCGCGAGAGCAAGAATTTTTGAACGGTCGGCAGCGTCCTCGGTCATAAGGGAGGTAACGCCCCAAAGAGGAATGTCGCCCGCGGTGTAAGACATACCCCAAAGGATATATGAAAACGCCGCCCATGCGATTATGATTATGTTTCTTGAGCTCATAATGAGGTGGCCTGCCGCGTCGTAGGTGCATATTCCGTTAACGAAGCAAAGGCAGGTAACTACCATGACTATGCTCGGCACAAACAGAAGGTAGGGCTTGCATTTGCCCCATCTGGTGTTGGTCTTGTCAACTATCGAGCCCATCATCGGGTCGTTGATCGCATCCCATACACGAGCGACTGCAACTATCGAGCTGTAAACGATAGCAGGCAGGAAAATAACGCTCTGGAAATAATACATAAGACCGCTGCTTATGATATTATAAATGATGTTTTGACCCGCAAGGCCGATAAGGTAGCCGGTAAGCTCCTTGCCCGTGTAAGTGCTGGCCTTTGGGTTGCTCTTAGCTCTTGCCATATAAACACTCCTCAAAGTTATTGTCATTTTTTACACAATAGAAAATAATATCGTGCAAAATGTGTGCAATACTAATAAATTTTAAAACATTTATGATAATTTGTCAATACTATTTAATTATATAAAATAAAAGTCCGCCCCGAAATTTTCGCTTATCACAGGCTCCGGAGCCTGCCGATCCCTGCCGAAAAAAGCAATCTTTAACAAAATATTAACTTTGCGGATTTAATATTGACTATTGGTCAGTTTTAGGTTACAATGGTCAAAAATGACCGTTAGTCATTTTATCATTTCAGCAAGAAAACAGGTGATGAATATGCCGGCATCCCCCGAAAAAAAGAAAAACACGAGGGCAAAAATACTTGACTCGGCATTTGAGCTTTTCAAAAATAACAGCGTTCATTCCACAGCCGTTGACGACGTGGTGAAATCCGCGGGCGTTGCGAAAGGAACGTTTTATCTCTATTTTAAAGACAAATACGACCTTCTCGACCATCTCGTGCTTGATAAAAGCTCCGATATGATAGTTGAAGCGTTCAATAATTCTTTTAACGACCCCGACGCTCCCCTGCCCGAAAAGGTGGACGCTTTTGCGGACTGCGTTATGGACGAGCTGAGCTCAAACAGAGAAATTACGGCGCTTTTGCAAAAAAATCTTTCACGCTGCCTTACCTCTCTTGACAAAACGGGCAGCGAGAGCCTCAAAGCGGTTTATGACGAGGTTAAAAGAGAAATAGTGAAAATGGGCGTTTCGAAAGACGACGCCGATAAAAGAATTTATTTTGTTACCGACCTTCTGGGCTCCGTCTGCTGCGACGCAATAGTAAACGGCGAGCCCTTTGAGCTCGACGCGGTGAGAGCGCCGCTGAAAAACGCGATAAGGTCGATTTTATTCTTCGGAGGTGAGAGCCTTGATAAATAAGTTTTCCAAATTCACAGCTTATCATCCTAAAATAATTTTGATTATCGCTACCCTGCTTCTCATACCGAGCGCTCTCGGATACGTTAACACAAAGGTCAATTACGATATAATGTCATATCTGCCCGAAGACCTTGAAAGCGTTCAGGGCGAAGTTATTCTCGACGAAGTGTTCGGCAACGCGGCAAACGCGTTTCTCGTTATAGAGGATATGCCGGCGAAGGACACGGCTCAGCTTAAAGCCAAAATAGAAAAAATCGACGGCATAAAGAGCGTTACGTGGGTCGACTCATTCCTCGACATATCGGTGCCCGTGAGCATTCTCCCCGACGTGATAACCGACATATTCTACTCTGAAGATCAAACCAAAACGCTCATGATGGTGCAGTTTACAAACGACAGCTCGGATGAGCTGACCATGCAGGCTATTGACGAAATGAATTCGATTATGAACCGTCAGTGCTTTATGAGCGGGCTTTCAAATATAATGTACGACACGAAGCAGCTTATTGACTCCGAGGCTCCGAAATACATCGCGATAGCTGTTGCGCTTGCGCTCATAGCGCTTTCGTTCACGATGAATTCATGGATTTTGCCCTTCGTGCTGCTTGCGGCGCTCGGCTACGCCGTTATTTACAATATGGGCACGAATATAATTTTCGGCAGCATATCCTACATCACCAAAAGCATGGCGGCAATACTTCAGCTCGGCGTTACCATGGACTACTCCGTGTTTCTTATGGACAGATTTGAGGAGGAGCTCGAAAAACAGGGAAACAGTAAAGACGCCATGGCGTCGGCAATATCTCAAACCTTCGCTTCTCTCGCCGGCAGCTCGCTGACAACCGTTTTCGGCTTCCTCGCCCTTTGCTTTATGAGCTTTACGCTCGGCAAAGACATCGGCTTCGTGCTCGCAAAAGGAGTTATACTCGGCGTGCTCAGCGTTGTAATAGTTTTGCCCGCGATGATTTTGCTGCTTCAAAAGCCCATTCTGAGATTTAAGCACAAGCCCGTTGTGCCTTCGTTCAAAAAGCTATCGGAGTTTTCGGTCGATAAAAGAAAAGCGCTTGCCGTGCTGCTTATTCTCATAATCGTGCCTTCTTACGTTATGAAAGAAAACGTAAACATTTATTATGACTTTTCAAAAATGCTGCCCGAAGGAATGGCGTCGGTTGAATCGCTCGGCAAGCTCAAGGAAGATTTAAACATGGCGACCACTCACTTTGCCGTTATTGACGAAGATATCCCCGCTCACGAGGTGTCAAAGATGGTCAATGAATTTGAGCAGGTTGACGGCATTTCAAACGTCATAGCGCTCAACAGCTTTGTGGGCGCCGCCATAAGCGAAGCGCTTTTGCCCGACTCGGTGCTTGAAATATGCCAAAAGGGCGGCTACCGGATGATGATGATAAACTCCGTTTACACCACGGCAACCGATAAGTGCAACGAGCAGATAGACGAGCTTATCTCAATTATGAAAAAATATGACCCCGACGGATATATGACCGGCGAGGGCGCGCTGTGCAAAGACCTTGTGACCGTTACGGCAAGGGATTTCACGGTGACGAGCATAATCTCAATTCTCGCGATATTCATTCTTATCGCCATAGTATTTAAGTCAATTTCAATTCCCGTTATACTCGTTGCTTGCATAGAGCTTGCAATATTCATAAATCAGGCGGTGTCATTCGTGCTCGGCGCGGAAATACCGTTTATCGCCCCAACCGTTATAGGCTGCGTTCAGCTCGGCGCAACGGTTGACTACGCAATACTTATGACTTCAAGGTTTAAAGAGGAGCTCGGGCGCACCGGAGACCGGGTCAAGGCCATGAAAATCGCCGCCTCGGCTTCAAGCCGCTCCATTTTCCAAAGCGCTCTCGTATTTTTCTGCGCAACGTTCGGCGTTTACCTCATCTGCGACATTTCAATCGTCAAGTGCCTTTGCTCAATGCTCGCGAGAGGCGCGGTCATCAGCGCGCTCGTAATCATTATATTCCTGCCGGCGCTGCTTTGCACTCTGGAAAAGCTAATCTCCAAAACCACTTATCGTTGGAATCCCGTAGGAGGAAAAGAAAATGAAGAATAAAAGAATTATCGCCGCTTTGCTCTGCCTGACTTTGCTCTGCTCCTGCCTCGCGGCGTGCTCATCGTCAAAGGAAAACGAAGAAAAAAATGAAGCCGCCGGGGAGAGCGAATTTATTCAGCCCGAATATGACAAGCAGGCGGAAAAAGTTACCAAAACGGAAACGGTATACGTAAATCTCGACTCTTACGGCAAAGCTTCTCTCATAAACGTGAGCGACTGGCTCCACACCGACGAAAGCGAAGTTTACGCCGATGACAAAAGCGACCTTAAAGACATTCAAAACCTAAAGAGCAACGTTGAGCCCGTTATGAAAGACGGCGCTCTGCGCTGGAATATGCCCGAAACCGACGTTTATTACGGCGGCACAAGCGAAAAGGATCTGCCCCTTTCATTTGAGATAAGCTACAAGCTCGACGGCAAGAGCATTGCTCCCGAAAAGCTCGCGGGCAAAAGCGGCGACGTTGAAATAACGATAAAGGTTACAAACAACGAATTTAAAGACGTAAAAGTCGGCGGCGTAACGAGAAGAGTTTATCTGCCGCTCGTGGTTGTGGGCGGAATGATACTTTCCGAGCAGACCTTCTCGGCGATAGAGGTAAGCAACGGTCAGTCGATAGGCGACGGCTCAAAAGAAATTTGCTTGTTTATGGGAATGCCCGGCTTTTCGGAAAGCCTCGGAATAGAAAACGAAGACGTTGAACAGCTCAGCGGTCTTTCGATAGGAAACACTTTCACCGTTAAGGCGCGCGCCGATAAATTCAAGCTCGGCAACATATATTTTGCCGCTCTGCCGATAGGCTCTTTAAACTTTGACTTTGCTTTGCCCGACTCGGTTGACGACCTCAAGAGCCTTTTCGCGGCGCTGAAAGCGTTTCAGACAACCCTTAACGAAATTGACCCTAACGGCCTTATCATGAGCCTTTTGAGCGACGAGGAAAAAGTGACGGAGCTTATGAGCGCTCTGACAAAAACACTCTCTCTTTACAGCGGCAACAAAGAGCTTATCGAGGTGCTCGTTAAATACGCGACGCCCGAAAACACCGAAGCTCTCACGAGCCTTATCAATTCGCTCAGCGACCCGGAAATGAAAGACGCCCTCGAAGCGCTTTCTGACCCGAGGCTGCAAATATTTTTCAGAAAGCTGCCCGAGCTCTCGGAAAGCTTTAAAGAGCTCTCCCCCGTGCTCGAAGATATGCAAAAGGATTTGGAAAAGCCGGAGGTTGCCGCGCAGCTCGAAAATCTGCCCGAAACCATTGAATCGCTGAAAGAAATAGCAAACCTGCTCAGCGAAAATTCCGAAACCTTCAGCGTGCTTTCAAGTGTGCTCAGAGACGACGGCACAAAGGTGCTCGAAAGCCTTATTGAAAACATCGACCTCGGCTCGCTCACCTCGCTCGGCGAAAAATATTCCTCTCTCGCGCAGGACGGAGATTTAATAATTGAGCTTGCCGACGAGTGGCTCGAATTCGGCAAAGAATATCGGCTCTACACCGACTGCGGCGAAGGCTTCAATTATTCGCTCGCTTTCGTTTTCAACACTCCGTCAATAGCCGTTGCCGAGAGCGAAACGGAAGAGAAAGAAGAGGCTGTCGAGCTGCCCTGGTATAAGAAATTATTCGGCTGATTAAAAAAGTGAAGAAGATAAAAACCAAACGTAAAGGAGGATACCCATGTTTGTGATAGCTCACAGGGGCGCAAATCAATTTGCTCCGCAAAACACGATTCACGCCTTTAACAAGGCGGTTGAACTGAGGAGCGACGGAGTGGAGACCGACATTCAGATAACGAAAGACGGTCAGCTCGTTTTGTGCCACGACAAAAAGGTAAACCGCACCTCCAACGGCAAAGGCAAAATCTCCGCTTTGCTTTTAAGCGACATCAGAGAGCTCGATTTCGGCTCGTGGTTCGGCAAAAAATATTCGGACACGAAGATACCGACGATCGACGAATTTCTTGACTGCGCAAGCGGCAGCCCGCTCAAGCTGCTTGACATTGAGCTGAAGCCGCAAAAGAAAAACGAAGCGGACGCCGTTACTCCCCTTCTTGAAAAAATAAACGAATACGGCATCGCCGACAAAACTCTCATTTCAAGCTTTGACTATAAGCTGCTTGAGAGAGTGAAAGAAATAAATCCGGATATAACGACCGGCTACCTCTACCCGTCAATGAGTCAGATAGTGAGAAGGAAATTCATAAAGCCCTACAAGCTTGCGATAAAGCACCACATAGACTGCCTTTTGCCGCATTACGGCTATGTGACGAAAAAGATGATAGACAAATCTCACGAGCTCGGGCTCAAGGTCGGAGTGTGGACGGTGAACAAGCTTGAAACCGCCGCGGACCTTATAGAATGGGGCGCGGACGGGCTGATTACGGATGTTCCGGATATAATGCTAAATAAAATAGAAAATTACTAAATGGGTCTGTCGTATTAAGCGAAGACCAAAACGAAAATTTTGTTTAGATAAGCAAGCAGGGTGCGAACATTAAAGCTCGCACCCTGTAATTTTATGCTTCGAAATATATAACTCGTTAATTTGTATTTTCGTTTTTCGGCGTTTTTCAGCCGAGACAACATAACTTAAACCCGCACATATATGTGTGCTTGCAGTTTTTGTCAGGCAGATTTGGGCTCAGACGCGGCAAAAAGCGCAGGAATACTTTGTGTATTCCGAGCATTTTTAACAAAGTATGAGGTCAAATCTGTCAACAAAAACCGGGTTGTGAGTTGTGCTGTCTCGGCAAGCCTTGCCGTGCAACAGCACTGTCTACGGACGGAGAAAACGCCGTCTTCAAACCGGGGTCCCCGAAAAGTTGAAAACTTTTTGGGGATTTTGGGGAGAGGAGAAGCAGCGGAGCGAGTAAGTTTTCGCGCGGTCAAGCTTTTGATAGGCGCGGAAACGAGCGATACGAAGCTTGCGACGACGAACGAAAGCCCCTGCAAGTGCCGGGTGTGGCGATAGACTCTTATGCGAGAGCATTATTAAGAATTATCGCCGCCGTACTTTTGGGGTACAGCGGCGATATTTTTATGTTTTGCTTATGCTTTATTCAGGCGAAAAATCAGCCTCTCATTGCCTCTTCAACGGCAACTGCGCACGCAACGGTAGCGCCGACCATGGGGTTATTGCCCATGCCGATAAGGCCCATCATTTCAACGTGAGCGGGAACGGATGAAGAGCCGGCGAACTGAGCGTCGGAATGCATACGGCCCATAGTATCGGTCATGCCGTAGCTGGACGGACCGGCAGCCATATTATCCGGATGAAGAGTACGGCCCGTGCCGCCGCCGGAGGCTACCGAGAAATACTTAACGCCGTTTTCGTTGCACCATTTCTTGTAAGTGCCGGCAACGGGATGCTGGAATCTTGTGGGGTTGGTGGAGTTGCCGGTGATGGAAACGCCGACGTTTTCAAGCTTCATGATAGCAACGCCTTCGGGCACGTTATCCGCGCCGTAGCATCTTACCTTGGCTCTTTCGCCGTTTGAATAAGGAGTTTCCTCAACTATGGTAACCTGCTCCGAGTAGGGGTCAAACTCGGTCTTAACGTAGGTGAAGCCGTTAATTCTCGAAATGATCATTGCGGCGTCTTTGCCCAGACCGTTAAGGATAACCTTAAGGGGCTTGGTTCTTACTTTATTTGCGTTAAGAGCGATTTTAATTGCGCCCTCGGCGGCAGCGAATGACTCGTGGCCCGCGAGGAAGCAGAAGCACTCGGTTTCTTCGGAAAGAAGCATTTTGCCGAGATTGCCGTGGCCTAAACCTACCTTGCGGTTATCGGCAACCGAACCGGGGATGCAGAAGCTCTGAAGGCCTATGCCTATAGCGGCGGCGGCGTCCGCAGCCTTGGTGCAGCCGGTCTTAATGGCGATCGCGCTGCCAACAGTGTAAGCCCAAACAGCGTTTTCAAAACAGATGGGCTGAGTTTCTCTGACTATTTTGTCGCAGTCAACACCCTTTGCAAGAGTGATTTCTTTGCATTCCTCAATGGAGGAAATGCCGTATTCGGCGAGAACGGAATTGATCTTGTCAACTCTTCTCTCATAGCTTTCAAATAATGCCATCGTTATTTACCTCCTCTTACAAATTATTCCTTACGCGGGTCGATGTATTTTGCGGCTTCGGCAAATCTGCCGTATGAGCCGAGAGACTTATTATAAGCTGTGGTCGGGTCGTCGCCCTTCTTGATGAAATCGGTCATCTTGCCGAGTGAAATGAATTCGTAGCCGATAACCTGATCGTCTTCGTCGAGAGCAAGTCTTGTAACGTAGCCCTCAGCCATTTCAAGATAACGAACGCCTTTGACCTTGGTGCCGTACATAGTGCCGACCTGGGAGCGAAGGCCCTTGCCGAGGTCTTCGAGGCCTGCGCCGACCGAAAGGCCGTCGTCCGAAAAAGCGGACTGAGTTCTGCCGTAAACGATCTGAAGGAAGAGCTCGCGCATTGCGGTGTTGATAGCGTCGCAGACAAGGTCGGTATTGAGAGCCTCAAGGATGGTCTTGCCGGGAAGAATTTCCGCAGCCATGGCGGCGGAATGGGTCATGCCGGAGCAGCCGATGGTTTCGATGAGGGCTTCTTCAATGACGCCTTCCTTTACGTTGAGGGAGAGCTTGCAGGCGCCCTGCTGAGGAGCGCACCAGCCCACACCGTGAGTAAATCCGGAAATGTCCTTGATTTCATAGGCCTTTACCCACTTGCCTTCTTCGGGCAGCGGAGCGGGGCCGTGGTTGGGTCCTTTTGCGACGCAGCACATATTCTGCACTTCGCTCGTGTAATTAATCATATGATTATCTCCTTTCGTGAGGTATAAAATACTTCATATATAATAAGCCTATCGGGGCAGATTATCAAGCGCTTTTTGCTTAATTTTGCTCAGCCGCTTTGCTTTCTTTTTTGCGGGCGCGGCTCGCTTTGAAATCATCATACCAAAGCCCTTTGTAAATGATGAGCGCGGCTATGAGCGAAGCGATGATTGTAACGAACATAAGCACGCCTACGGCAACGGTGGGAGAAATGAGAAGCACGATAACGCCCACGAGAATGGGGGTTATGCCGAGCTTCCAGTGCTTTACAAAATAGGTTGCTCCGAGAGCGCCGAACAGAGCGGGCAAAACGTTGCTGAACGCCGCGTTGAACGAGGGGTTGTCGCCTGCGAGGCTGAAAACGCCCGAGAACGCAAGCACGCCGACAGCTATGACCACCGTGGTGGTTAAGGAAGAAACGGCGATGGATATTGTGCTTATCACTTCGCCTTCCTCGGTGTTGGGGCTGACCTTTGCGTTTTCCATGGCGTTAAGGCCGCAGGGAAGCTTAAGGTTTGAAATGTTGCCGGTGACGAACGAAAGGTAAGTGCCGCCCGCGCCGAGCATGGGAACGTAAGTGACAACCTCAATTATGCCGGTGACCCAGTAAAGAGGAGCGAGAGTGGCAATGACCTTGCCCATTATGCTGAGGCTCGGCCAGGTGCTGAGCACTATGCTGATAAGCACCGGCACCATGAGCATCATGGCAAGAGCCGCATAATTCCAGACTGTGCCCCAAACGTGGACTTTATCAAAATAACTTCTTTCTTTACTCATTACAGAATACCTCCAATCTCATACCAGGTAAAGGTTGCGATGGATTCGGGCAGGATGTTGGTGAACAGCACCGCGCATCCCATTGCGCCGAACATCGAAAGAGGCATTGCGAAGGATTCAAATTTTTCGAGCGCTTTTACCTTGCGGCAAAGCAAGGTGAGCAGAAGCATAAAGACAATAGCGAAAACAAGGGTGAGAATTGAAATTGCGCCCGAGGATTCGCTTATAACCTTCTGAGTGACCTTTTCGCCCGCTTCGTTTATGAGCTGAGCTCCGGAAGAGTCAAGCACGGGCTCGGAAGTCACGGTGCAGCCGTTGATGGCTCTTGCCAGGAAAGCGGATATTATGCCTATGAAAGCGGCAGCGGACAAAACGTCGCCGAGCTTCTTGGTCTTTTCGTTTTTGCTGACCGCTCCGCCGATTTTATTCTGGAGCTTTTTGCACACTATGGGCAAAAACGTGAGCGGGAAAATGGAACCGATGGTCATCGCCCAAACGACGGTTGAAAATTCTTTCATATCCGTTATTTCGTGGCTGAGAGAACCGCCGAGATTGTTTAAAGCGGTTTCCGCGGCAACGGTTTCGTAGCCGAGGTTGCCTATAACGGTGAGTCTTATCCACGGCACAACAACGCCGAGAGCTTTTGCAAGCACAAAAACCGTTACCAAGATGGAAATGGCAGGCGCTATTGTAAACAGGATGCTTGACGTTACGGTGTTTACGAGCGTTTCTTTTTTAATGCCGAGCTCCCTGCCGTGCTTCCACGACTTGATTATGAAGAAAAGGGACTGGGCAAAGATAAACGCAATAACTCCGAACGCTATAAAATACAGCGCGGAGCTTTCTTTGAAATCAGTCAATTTGATTTCCTCCTTATCCCGGGCAAAAAGCCCTTTTGCCGCATTAAATAAATCAATGCCGCAATTCCCGTTTATTTTATCATATAATCATATACGGTGTCAATTGTACAAAGTGCAAGTTATTGCGTCACATTTAAAAATTTTTTTGATTTTCATGCAACAAACCGGAGATATATGCTCACTGATAGGTGTGAAGAGAAAAAAATCTTAAATTTGCCCAATCCTTATTCCGATTCATCATACAGCAAAGAGGTATCCGCTTATTCTCCGGCGGGTACCTCTTTGTTTTTTGAAAAAGTTGTTTGAAATAAAAATAAATCCTGTTTTGCCTGCGGCGTGTAAACAATTTTCATACTTCAACTCCGAATTCGGTAAGAATATCGGATTCCGAAATATACTCCGAATCGGAAGAAGCGGAATCTTCACCTTTTTTTATTTCGCTCATAAGTATCTGAATTGCCTGCGCTTTGATTGCGTCTTTGCTGTTTTGGGTCACTATAAGCGGCATTCCCTCAACGTTGATAGATTGCTGAATAAAAATATTGATTGCGTCGGTTAAAGACATGCCGCAGCGGGCATATATTTCTTCAACCGTCTCTTTTATTTCGGGATTTATTCTCATCTGAAACGTTGAAGTTTTAGGTGAATTTGCAACTGAAAGATTACTCATAATATCTACCTCCTATGAAGATTATATATCTTTCAGTATGATATGTCAATACATTGTCATTACTTTAGGAGGCTTACATTTTTACATTGGTAAGTTTATAACGTTTTTAAAGATATTCCGATAAAGTTTTTAAATCCTTCACGTCAACGTCGGCTCTTATGTCGGACTTCGCGTACATTTCGGGGGTGGTAACTCCCGTGTAAACGAGCGCGCAGGGTATTGAGTGGCGCATGCCTATCGCAATGTCGGTTTCGAGCCTGTCGCCCACAAAGGCTATTTCGTCCCTTTCGCAGCCGAGCTTATCGGTGATGTAATCGACCGTCGGAGTCATCGGCTTTCCGAGCACCGTCGGCCGCCTGCCGGCAGACTCGGCAAACATCTCTATCATCGCGCCCGTGTCGGGCTTAAAGCCGTCCGCCGTGGGGCAGTTAACGTCGGGATGAGTGGCGAGATATACGGCGCCGTTATAGATAAAGCGAGCCGCTTTTCTTATTTTTTCGTATGTTAAAGTGGTGTCAAAGCCGAGCAGCACAATGTCGGGGTCTTCCTCAACGAGAGAAATGCCCGCCTTTTCAATATCCGCTTTAAGCCTGTCGTTGCCGAGCAGATAAACTTTTTTGCCCGGATAATTTTTGTTAATGTAGGCGGCGGCAACGTGCGACGAAACTATTATTTTATCCTCGGTCGTGTTAAAGCCCATTGAGGCAAGCTTTGAGAGGCACACCTCAACGTTATTTGACGAATTGTTGGTGAAAAAATAATAATCTCTGCCCGTTTCCTTGAGCCTGTTTATGAAATCCACGGAGCCTTCTATCAGATTTCCGCTCAGATAGAAGGTTCCGTCCATATCTATTATGAAATATTTCGTTTTGTCAAATATTCCGCTCATAAAATATCCTTAAATTTTTCGGGGCGATTTCAGCCCTCTATTTCATCTATAAAATCAAAATCGGAGTCGTCGCTCTGAGCAACCTGAGCCGCTTCCGCTTCGGTCGCTATGCTTCTCATATTGTTTCTCGCGGATTGTATTTCGTTAAGAGCGGCGGCAACAGCCTCGTCGGCGGAATTCATAATGCTGTCTATAAATTCCATTGAAGAAGCGCGTATTTCGGCAGCCCATTTGTTGGCTTTTGCAACTATTGCGGCGGCCTCTTCGTCAGCCTGCTTCGTTCTGTAATCAAACTGCTCGTTTGCGGCGGCAACCATGGTTGCCGTTTGAATATTCGCGTTGTCAATGGCGCTTTGCGCAGCCGCCACGGCGTCGGCAGAAAGCTTATCCGCCTTGGCTTTTGCCTCGATTACGATGTTGCTCGAGTCGATGAGCATCTCCGCCTGAGAAGCGGCGTTTGCCTTTATTTCGTCCGCCTCGTTTGAAGCATCGCTGACTATCTGACCCGCCTGCGCTTCCGCCTCGGCAACCTTGTTTTTGCAATAATCCTCGGTCTTAACGACGAGAGTGCGCACCTTGTCTTCCGCGGCAGATACGAGAGCTCTTGATTTTTCCTGAGCCTGGGTGACAACGTCAACCGCCTCGCGCTTTGCCTTTGCCAAAATATTGTTTCTGTCGGCAACTATGAGCTTTGCCTGCGATATTTCGTCGGGCAGGCCCGCTCTTATCTCGTCGAGCGCCGACCTTATGGCTTCGGCGTCAACGGCAACCTTGCCTCTCATCGTTTTTGAGCCGGATTCGATTATGTCGTCGATTTGGTTTAAAAGCTGGTCTGTATTCATTCGCTTCGCTTCCTTTCGATTATTCTTTTAACTATGTCGTCGTGTATTTCTTCGGGCACAAATCCGCTGATGTCTCCGCCGAATTCGCACACCTGCTTTACAACGCTTGAGGAGAGGAACATATTGTCCGCCTCGGTGGTCATGAACACGGTTTCGATTTCGGGATTGAGCCTTTTGTTTGTGAGCGCCTGCTGAAACTCATATTCAAAGTCCGACACAGCCCGGAGGCCTTTCACTATGGCGCAGGCATTTTTTTCGGCTGCGTAGCGGGCAAGCAGACCGCCGTACATCTCAACCTCGGCGTTTTCAACGTCGGGAATGCTCCTTTTTATAAGGTCCACTCTCTCGGCGGCGGTGAAATAAGCGTTGGTTTTGTTTGAATTTATCATAACGACCACGATAACCTTGTCAAAAATTTTTGACGCTCTTCTGATTATGTCAACGTGGCCGTTCGTTACCGGGTCAAAGGAGCCGGGGCAAATGGCTGTTTTCATTTTCGGTCAATCCTTTCTGTATATTGTGACAGACGTTTTGCCGTAATTGTATTTTCTGTAAAGCTTTAAATTTCCCGCTTCTTCGGGAAGAGTCTGCTCAGCCGAATGCTCGCAGACGGCTATTCCTCCCGCGGCGATGAACTGCCCGCAAAAATCGAGCGCTTTTTCGAGGTAGCCGGCGGCGTAGGGCGGGTCGAGAAACACGATGTCAAAGGTCCTCGTATTCATTCTGAGAAATGAGAGATAATCCATCTGCACCACTTCGGACTCGTCTTCAAACCTCGTTTTCGCAATATTTTCTTTTATGATTTCTATGGCGCCCTTGTCTCTGTCAACAAAAACCGCCGAAGCCGCTCCGCGCGAGAGAGCCTCTATGCCCATCTGACCGGAGCCCGCGAAAAGGTCGAGCACTCTCCTGCCCTCTATTTCAAATTGGACGGCGCTGAAAATCGCCTCTTTGACTTTTTCGGAAGTGGGCCTCGTGTTTTCGCCCTCAAGAGTTTTTAAGCTCATGCCTCTTGCGATACCCGTAATAACTCTCATAGCCTGAGCCTCCGTATCAATATTTTTCAAAGCGCACTATCGCAGATTAAACTTAAAACAGTCATTATATTTTATCACCCGTTTCAAGGTTTCGTCAAGTGCTTTGACCGCTGACATAAATATTTAATAATATTTTTACAAAATATGTTTCTTTTTTCACGACGGTGTGTTATACTGTTTAGCAACTGTAGAATGAGGAAGTATGGGCAGGTGGAAACGTGTCGGTAAAAATAGCCCGTGTTGAGCCGGGCAGCGTATGCGATAAAAAGGGAATAAAGCCGGGCGACACGCTTCTTGCCGTTAACGGAAATGACATTAAAGACGTGCTCGACTACCGCTTCTACATGACGGAAAAGAAGGTAAAGCTTTCTTTTCTTAAGGGCGGGCGCAAAAAGAGCTTCACCGTCAAAAAAGAAGAGGGCGAAGACGTGGGCCTCGATTTTGAGACCTACCTTATGGACAGGCAGCATTCCTGCAAAAACAAGTGCATATTCTGCTTCGTCGACCAGCTTCCCGAGGGCATGCGCGACAGCCTTTATTTTAAGGACGACGACGACCGCCTCTCTTTTCTCTTCGGCAACTATGTCACGCTGACTAACCTTGACGACGAAGAGGTTGAAAGGCTCATAAAAATGCGCATAAGCCCCATAAACATTTCCGTTCACACGATGAACCCGGAGCTGAGAGTTAAAATGATGGCAAACCCCCGCTCGGGCGAATCGCTCAAATACTTAAAGCGTTTTGCGGACGCCGGGCTCACGATAAACTCGCAGCTCGTTCTCTGCCCCGGCATTAACGACGGCGACGAGCTTGAATACTCTCTGAGAAAGCTGTTTGAATATTACCCGGCGATGGGCAGCATAGCCTGCGTGCCGGTGGGGCTCACAAAGCACAGAAGCGGTCTTTGCCCGCTCGAGCCTTACGGCAAAGAGAGCGCGGCAAAAGTAATAGACACGATAGACAGGCTGAACGAAGAATTCAAAAAAGAGCACTCTGTCAAAATCGCCTACGCGTCGGACGAATTTTATCTTATTGCGGAAAGAGAAATACCGCCCTGCGAATATTACGACGACTTTCCGCAGCTTGATAACGGCGTGGGAATGTGGGCGCTGCTTAAAAGCGAATTCATCGAGGCGCTCTCTTCGTGCGGCGTTACTGAAAAGAAGCGCAAAGCGACTTTAGTTACGGGCACGGCGGCTTATCCGCTCATGAGCGAGCTTTGCTCTCTCGCCCGCAAAAAAATAAGCGGGCTCGAAATAGAAGCGGTGCCCGTTGTAAACAACCTTTTCGGAGAAAGCGTAACGGTATCGGGCCTTATTTCGGGCTCGGATATATTTGAATCGGTTAAAGACAAAGACATAGGAGAAGAGCTCATCATACCTCCTAACTGCCTGAGAAGCGAAGGAGATATGTTTATCGACAGCATGACGGTCGAAGAGCTCGGGGAAAAGCTCGGAGCGAGGATAACGCAAAACGGAAACTCGGGAGCGGACCTTCTCCGCGCAATGATTGGAGGATAAAATGGCAGGAGTAGTTGCCATAGTAGGCAGACCTAACGTCGGCAAGTCAACGCTGTTTAACAAGCTCACCGGTGTGAGAACTGCGATAGTTGACGATACGCCCGGCGTTACGAGAGACAGAATATACGGCGAGTGCGAATGGCTTAATCACAGATTTATGCTCATCGACACCGGCGGCATCGAGCCCGAAAGCGAAGACATAATCTTAAAGCAGATGAAAAGGCAGGCTCAGCTTGCCATAGACTCCGCAGACGTTACCGTGCTCGTTACTGACATACGCTCGGGAGTGGTTGCAACGGACGTTGAAGTGGCTTCCATGCTCAGAAAGAGCGGCAAGCCCGTAATTCTCGCCGTTAACAAGTGCGACTCCGTAGGAGAGCTGCCGCCTGATTTTTACGAATTTTATAATCTCGGCCTCGGCGAGCCGTTTGCGGTTTCGTCCGTTCACGGCCACGGCACGGGAGATTTGCTTGACAAAATCATATCTTATCTGCCCGCAGACGAAGAAGAAGCGGGCGAAGACGAAGACAGCTACATAAAGGTTGCCGTCATAGGCAAGCCCAACGTCGGCAAGTCGTCGCTCGTAAACGCAGTGCTCGGCGAAAACAGAATGATAGTTTCCGACATTGCCGGCACCACCAGAGACGCAACGGACTCGATAGTCGAAAACGAATACGGCAAGTTTGTGTTCATTGACACCGCCGGCCTTCGCCGCAAGAGCAAGGTTTACGACCAGATAGAGAAATATTCCGTCATAAGAGCGAGAATGGCTGTTGAGCGCGCTCAGGTGTGCGTGATTATGATTGACGCGACGGAAGGCTTCACCGAGCAGGATTCAAAGGTTGCAGGCATTGCTCACGAAATGGGCAAGGGATGCATAATAGCGGTAAACAAATGGGACGCCGTTGAAAAAGACGGCAAGACCATGGACAAAGAGAGAAAAAAGCTGATGAACGATTTTTCCTTTATGTCCTACGCGCCGATAATTTTCATCTCAGCCAAAGAGGGCTTAAGGCTCGACAGGCTCTTTGAGCTGATTAAATTCGTTGACACTCAAAACGCGATGAGAATATCCACCGGCAAGCTGAACGAAGTGCTCGCCGACGCGACGGCAAGAGTTCAGCCGCCCACGGACAAGGGCAGGCGCCTGAAGATATATTACATGACCCAGGCCTCCACCCGCCCGCCGACATTCGTCTGCTTCGTAAACAGCGCCGAGCTGTTTCACTACAGCTATCAAAGATACATCGACAACCGCATAAGAGAGGTTTTCGGGCTTGAGGGCACTCCCACAAGGCTCGTAATAAGAGAAAGAGAGTCAAACAAGAAATGATAGTTCTCGGCATAGACCCCGGATACGCCATAGTCGGCACCGGAGTTGTGGAATACGTAAACAATAAATTCAAGCCCCTGCATTACGGAGCAATACTCACCGAGGCAAAAACGCCGTTTAACGAGAGGATCGAAAAAATCTACGACGACGCCTGCGCTCTCATTGAGAAATACAAGCCCGAATGCGTCGCAATGGAAAAGCTGTTTTTCAACACCAACCAAAAAACGGCTATCGACGTTGCTCAGGCAAGAGGCGTGCTGATACTCGCCGCTCAAAAAAACGGCCTGCCGATTTACGAATACACTCCCCTGCAGGTGAAGCAGAGCGTCGTGGGCTACGGCAGAGCCGAAAAGAAGCAGGTGCAGGAAATGACAAGGCTGCTTCTCAATCTCGAAAAAATCCCCAAACCCGATGACGCCGCCGACGCTCTCGCCATGGCAATTTGTCACTGCCACAGCGCGGGCTCTGCTCTCGGCAAAATCATGAAAGGATAAAGCACTTATGTTTTACAGTCTCACCGGCAAAGTCGTTTTTGCCGACGAAAACACGGTCGCTCTTGACTGCGGCGGAGTTGCGTTCAGCTTAACGGCAAGCGCAAACACGTTAAGAAAATGCTCCGCCGTCGGTTCAACGCAAACTTTATACACGTATCTGAGCGTAAGAGAAGACGCTCTTGACCTTTTCGGCTTTTACGAAAAGAACGAGCTCGAATGCTTTAAGCTGCTTACGGGGATATCCGGAGTGGGCCCCAAAGCGGCGATAGCCATTCTCTCGGCGCTCACCCCCGACGCTCTCGCTCTCGCCGTTGCGAGCGAAGACGCGAAGGCGATAACCGCCGCGCAGGGCGTGGGCGGCAAAATAGCGGGGCGCATCGTGCTTGAGCTCAAAGGCAAGCTGGACGGCATATCTCTTTCGTCCGAAACTGCGGGCAACATCGCCGCTTCAATGAAGTCAAGCGCGTCTTACGCAGGCGAAGAAGCCGTCAACGCGCTCGTTTCTCTCGGATATTCAAAAACCGAGGCGGGCGTTGCGGTTGGCAAGCTCGACGGCAACCTTTCAACGGAAGAAATGATAAAGAAAGCTCTCGCGCTGCTTGCAAAGAACTTTTAAGGAGTATTGACGCATGGATATGGATTTTGAAAACCGACTGGTTGACGCGGAGTTTTCAGCCGCCGACGACAGCGACATTGAGCTCTCCCTTCGCCCGAAGGTGCTTGAGGACTACATAGGGCAGGAAAAGGTGAAAGAAAACCTTTCGGTATATATTCAGGCGGCAAAGCAGAGGAACGAACCTCTTGACCACGTGCTGCTTTACGGCCCTCCCGGCCTCGGCAAAACGACCCTCGCCGGCATAATCGCCAACGAAATGGGCGTTAATTTCAGAGTTACGAGCGGCCCCGCGATTGAGAAGCCGGGCGACCTTGCCGCTCTGCTTACGAACTTGAGTGAAGGCGACGTGCTTTTCATTGACGAAATCCACCGCCTTTCGAGAGCCGTTGAAGAAGTGCTTTACCCCGCCATGGAAGACAATGAGCTCGATATCATAATCGGCAAAGGCCCCTCCGCGAGGTCGATAAGGCTTGAGCTTCAAAAATTCACGCTTGTCGGAGCGACGACGAGAGCAGGTCAGCTTTCGGCTCCCCTTCGCGACAGATTCGGCATGATATTCCGCCTCGATATGTACACCCCCGAGGAGCTTGCGAAAATCGTAAACAGGTCGGCGGGAATACTCGATATGGAAATAAGCGAAAAAGGCGCCGCCGAAATAGCTTCGCGCTCGAGAGGCACGCCGAGAATCGCAAACAGATTTTTAAAGCGCACGCGCGACTTTGCTCAGATAATGGGCAACGGCAACATCACCGAGGAAATAGCCAAGGTGGCGCTCTCGAGAATGGATATTGACGAGCTCGGGCTCGACGCCATAGACAGGCTTATTCTCACCACAATGATAAAGAATTACAACGGCGGCCCCGTCGGCCTTGAAACCATCGCCGCCGCAATAGGCGAGGAAACGGTAACTATTGAAGACGTTTACGAGCCCTTCCTCCTTCAGGCGGGATTCATAGCCCGCACGCCGAGAGGCAGGTGCGTCACCCCCGCCGGCTACGCTCACCTGGGCATACCGATGCCCGGTCAGCAAAAGCTTGATGTTTGATAACCGGAGTGTTTATTTATGAGAACGGCAGACTGCTGGAAAGATTATGAGCTTATAGACTGCTCCGCCGGGCGGCGGCTTGAGCGCTGGGGAGATATTATACTGATTCGCCCCGACCCGCAGGTGATTTGGAAAACTCCCGAATCACATCCCCTGTGGAAAAATCCTCACGCCGTTTACAACCGCTCGTCGAGCGGCGGCGGAAGCTGGGAAATTCTTAAAAAAATCCCCGACTCGTGGCAGATAGGCTACAAGGAGCTCACCTTTAACGTTAAGCCCATGGGCTTTAAGCACACTGGCGTTTTCCCCGAGCAGGCGGTAAACTGGGATATGACCGCAGAGCTCATAAAGAGCGCCGGCAGGCCCGTGAGCGTGTTAAATCTTTTTGCCTACACGGGCGGAGCCACCGTTTCCGCTCTAAAAGCGGGCGCGGGCGTAACTCACGTTGACGCCTCAAAGGGCATGACTCTCTGGGCAAAAGAAAACGCCGTTTCAAGCGGCGTTGCCGACAGACCCGTGCGCTGGCTTGTGGACGACTGCATTAAATTCGTTCGCCGCGAAAAGCGCAGAGGCAATCACTACGACATCATAATAATGGACCCTCCTTCATACGGCAGAGGCCCGGGCGGAGAGGTTTGGAAGCTCGAGGATGAAATTTACGGCTTCATAGAGGAATGCTCTGAGTTGCTTTATGAAAATTCCTTGATGATGCTCGTTAATTCCTACACAATGGGGCTCTCCCCCGCCGTAATGGAATACATACTCGGCGAAACGGTGCAAAAGAAATTCGGCGGATTTGTCGAAAGCGACGACATCGGCATTCCCGTTTCGTCAAAGCCCGGCAGGGCGCTCCCGTGCGGAGCAAGCGCAATCTGGAGAAGATAAAAAGGTAACTTAAATGCAGGATAAAATCATCGAAATCAAAAACGCGACGTTTTATTACGACACGGACGACGGCGAAAGAGCCGAACGCCCTGCCGTTGAAAACGTGAGCCTTGATATATATGAGGGCGAGTTTGTAGCCGTGCTCGGGCATAACGGGTGCGGAAAGAGCACTCTCGCGAAGCTCTGCAACGCCATTTACGAGCCCACCGAGGGCAGCGTGACCGTTAAAGGCATATCCTCCGTGGGAGAAGAAAACGGCGACAAAATACGCCGCATAGTGGGCATGGTGTTTCAGAACCCCGACAATCAGATAGTCGCCACAATCGTTGAAGACGACGTTGCGTTCGGCCCCGAAAATCTCGGAGTTGAGCCTGCGGAGATAAGAAAAAGGGTCGACAATGCGCTCAAAGCGGTCGGCATGTATGAAATGAGAGAAAGAGAGCCGCACAAGCTTTCGGGCGGTCAGAAACAGAGAGTTGCGATAGCGGGAGTTATCGCCATGCAGACCGACTGCATCATATTTGACGAGCCCACCGCAATGCTTGACCCCATCGGCCGCCGCGAGGTTATGGACGCAATTCGCCTTCTCAACAAAGAAATGGGCATAACCATAGTGCTTATAACTCACTTTATGGACGAGGCTGTCAAGGCGGACAGAGTGCTCGTTATGGACAACGGTCACATCATTGAGCAGGGAACGCCCAAGCAGGTGTTTTCGCAAATCGATATGCTCAAAAGCCGCAAGCTTGACGCTCCGCAGTCCACTCAGCTTTGCCACGACCTCGGCATAGGCGAAGGAGTTATTGACACCGAAGACTGCGTTGAGCGCGTGTGCGCCCTTTTGGGAGGTGCGTCATGAGCTACGTTATAGAAACCCGCAATCTCAGCCATTACTACATGGAAGGCACGCCCAACAAAATAGCCGCTTTAAAAGACGTAAACATAAAAATAAAACCGGGCGAAGCGGTCGGAATAATCGGCCACACGGGCTCGGGCAAAAGCACTCTTATTTCTCACTTTAACGCATTGCTCAAGCCTTCGTCGGGCTCCGTGCTCATTGACGGCGAAGATATATTCACGAGCAAAGAAACGGTAAGGAACTCAAGATTTAAAGTTGGCCTTTGCTTTCAATACCCCGAATATCAGCTCTTTGAAGAAACGGTGTTTAAAGACATAGCGTTCGGGCCCAAAAATATGAAGCTCGGCGAAGAAGAAATAAAAGAGCGGGTGCTTAAAGCCGCCGCCTACACGGGCGTCAGCTCCGATTGGCTGCTTGGCTTGACAACTCCCCCTTTGCTCTCTCCGGCGGCGAAAAAAGAAGAGTCGCAATAGCGGGAGTTGTTGCAATGGAGCCCGAGGTGCTCGTTCTTGACGAGCCCGCCGCAGGCCTCGACCCCGCGGGAAGGCGCAGCCTCATAGAGATGATAAACAACTACCGCGAGAAAACCGGCTCAACGGTCGTGATAGTCTCCCATTCGATGGAAGACATTGCCCGCATGGCAGACCGTCTGATAGTTATGAATAAGGGCGAGGTCGCAATGGACGGCACTTTGAACGAAGTGTTTTCACAAAGCGATAGGCTCGCCGAAATAGGGCTTGACGTGCCCGAAATCACCAAGATTTTTGCCGAAATAAAAAAGAGAGGCATTGACGTTCCCCTTGATGTTTACTCATTGGACAGAGCGGAGGAAGTAATCCGCTCGATGCTCCGCGAAAGGGGGGCGGCGCAATGAGCGAAATCACCTTCGGTCAGTACTACCCCGCAAAATCCGTTCTTCACAGGGCGGACGCGAGAGCGAAGCTCTTCATGACCTTTTTGATGATAGTTTTTCTCTTCGTTTGCAAAAACTTCGTCTCTCTTGCTGTAATGACCCTCGTCACGGTCGTCGCCGTGCTCATTTCGGGCGTGCCGATAAAGTCAATTTTAAAGAGCATAAGGCCCGTGCTTGTAATTCTCGTTTTCACGGCGATTCTGAATATTCTTTACACAAAGGGCGGAGACGTATATTTTGAGTGGTGGAAAATATCAATAACTCAAAAGGGCGTATTCACTGCGATATTCACGATAATAAGAATTCTCGTGCTCGTTGTCATAAGCTCTCTGCTCACCTACACGACCACCCCAACGGACCTTACGACAGGGCTCGAAAGGCTGCTCTCCCCTCTTAACCTTCTTCACGTCAAGGTGCACACTCTCGCCATGATGATGACTCTCGCTCTGAGATTTATACCTACACTCATTGAAGAAATCGAGAGAATAATGAACGCGCAAAAAGCGAGGGGCGCAGACCTTGAAACGGGCAACCTCATTCAGAGAGCGAAGGCGCTCATACCCATTTTTGTGCCCTTGATGGTTTCGTCGTTCAGGCGCGCTTACGAGCTTGCCTTCGCAATGACGTGCCGCTGCTACACGGGCGGCGAAGGGCGCACGAGAATGAAGCAGATGAAGCTCGGCGCAAGGGACTTTGCCTGCCTTGCCGTTTGCATTGTTTCATGCGCGGGCGTAATAGTTCTCAACAAATTTTTAGGCACCGTGATTTAAGGCGGAGGAAACCGTATGCGAAACTTATTGCTCACAATACGATTTGACGGCACCGCCTATCACGGCTGGCAGGTGCAGGAAAACGGCATAACCGTTCAGCAGGCGTTTCAGGACGCGTGGGAAAAGATTTTTTCCGCCCGTGAAAACGTGGTGGGCTGCTCGAGAACGGATTCCGGCGTGCATGCGGACAAATACTGCTGCAACGTGCGCACCGTTACCGACATGCCCTGCCCCGATATCGTTTACGCCATGAACGCCGTTTTGCCAAACGACATTGCGGTGCTTTCATGCGAAGAAACGGATTGGGATTTTCACGCGAGATACAGCGCGGTTTCAAAAAGATATGAATACAGAATATGGAATTCTCCCGTAAAAAATCCGTTTATTTCAAAATATTCTCTTCAGGTAAAATATCCGCTTGATGCTTCTCTCATGAATAAAAACGCCTCCGACTTTTTAGGCACGCACGATTTCGCGGCGTTTTGCGCGAGCGGCAGCAGCGTTGCAGACACCGTGAGAACGGTGACAAAAGCCGAGGTTTCAAGGCAGGGAGAGCTTGTCACCTTCACGGTTGAGGCAAACGGATTTCTTTACAACATGGTCAGGATTATGACGGGCACGCTTATAGACGTTTCGTCCGGCAAAATACCGGACGGCTCCGTGCCCGAAATAATAAATTCAAAATGCAGGGAAAGAGCCGGCGTAACGGCAAAGCCTCACGGGCTTTTCCTTGCCGACGTAAAATACGGAAAGGAGTGAAACAGTGCCCAAAAATAATTCGTCGGAAACTGTTGATTTCAATAAAGCGCGAAAGCAGGCTGCAGCCAAAAAGATTTTCAAAAAGCTGAGAATCCCCATTGCGATACTTCTTATCATCGCGATCGCTTTGATTGCCCTCGCCGCTGTCGGAGACACGCGCAGGTCAAACGTAATGGATTCATTCAGATCCGTGCCTTCAACCATAGGAAGCAGCCCCGGCTACCCTTACAACGAAGACGAGCTGTCGCTGAGCAAGGTTTTGCTCATAGGAGACAAGCCTCTTATCATAACGGAAAACGGACTTAAAGTGCTCTCGCAGGAAGCGGATGAGCTCAATGACCTTCGCCTTGAGTGGGCGGACACCAAAGCGGTTTCGTTCAACGGGCGCGCGTTCATATTCAGCAACACGTCGGGCAAGGCTTATCTCATAAGCCGCACCAAGACTTTGGCATCGTTTAACGAAAGCGGCACGATAGTCACCGCCGAGGTCGCGAAGAACGGCAGCGTCGCCTTTTCATCAACGACGGATACCGTTCAAAGCGTTGTGAGCGTTTTCAGCCCGAGGCAAAAGCTTGTTTTCCGCCTCAACTGCGACAGGGACTACGTTTCATCGCTTTCGCTTTCGCCCGGCGGCAGGCGCCTGCTTACGGCAAGCGTAAACGCCGAAAACGCGGAGCTTTATTCGACAGTTTCGCTTTACAGCACGTCAAAAACCGAGCCGAAGTTTGAAACAAAGCTCAGCGGAACGGCGATTATAAAAGTGATTTACGCCTCTGCGAATAAATTCATTGCGATAGGCGACAACCGCGCGGTCGTGCTAAACTCCGGCGGTGAAATCGTCAACGAGATAAAATATTCGGACGACGCTTTGTATTCCGTTGGCAGAGATAAAAACGGCGCCGCGCTGCTCGCTTACAAAGAATTCGGCGGCTCGAAAATAAAGCTTGTCAACATACCGGCAACCGGCAAAAAGCTCAATGAGTTTGAGCTTGACTACTCCCCCGCCTCAATAGATTTCAGAGACAGAAAAATTGCCTGCGCCGTTGACAACACGGTAACGGTTTATTCCGTCAGAGGCAATGAGAAAGAAACTTATGAATGCGAAGACACGGTCAGCTCCGTTCTCATTCAGAGCACGGGAGTTTACACCCTCGAAACCGGTTCCGTGAGAAAATATTGAGAGGAAAGCCATGGAATATATTCCCTATATACTTGACGCTCTCATCTTTATTTTGCCGATAGTTACTCTCATCGTAGGATACGCGAGAGGATTTACCGGGCTCGCTCTGCCTTTTGTATTCACGGTACTGGCGCTCGTTATCGCAAGGCTGTACGCCGCGCCCTTTGCCGAATATCTGACGGAGCATTACGTTCACGACTACGCGGCGCAGCGGCTCGCCTCCTTCCTCGGCGAAAAGGTGACGGAAGGGTTTGTGGATTTAACAAGCGCTCTCCCATCCGAGGCTGTGGAGCTGCTCAAAAACAGCGGCATTGCTTCTTCCGCTTCTCTTGCGGAGCAGTCGATACCCTCGTTTTGCGAAAGTGCCGTGACCGCCGCCGAGCCCGTATTCATAATCCCGGTAGTGACCGTATGCGTTTACATAGCGTTTTACTTTTTTTCAAAGCTCCTTTCGGCGCTGCTCATAAAACCGGCAAAGCTCATAGCCCGTCTGCCGGTCATAAAGCAGGTAAACAGATTTTTCGGCGCGCTTTTCGGCGCTCTGCTCGGAATTCTGCGCCTCGGAGCTTACGTTGCGGTGATGGCGGTCATTTTAAGAATTTTTCCGTCCGGCTCATTCGCCGCGCTTATTTCACAAACTAAAACTTTAACGTTTCTCATCAACAAGCTATTTGAGCTCTTTTAGAGAGAAAGGATAATGTAAAATGAAAAAAATACTTAAAGAGTACTTCACAGGAGCACTTACCGTTCCCAACCTGCTCTCATTCTTAAGAATAATCATGGTGCCTGTTTTCGCGGTGCTTTTTGTTAAAGGCTACTACGGATACAGCGTGCTCGTGCTTGCGCTCTCGGGTTTGAGCGACTTCTTTGACGGCAAAATCGCAAGAAGATTCAATCAGGTCAGCGCGCTCGGCAAGATGCTCGACCCCATTGCCGACAAGCTCACTCAGATTACGTTGGCCATAGTGCTTTACTGGACTTTCTCTCAGGCGAAAGATTCCCTCATAAAAGCGTTCAGCTGGATATTCCTTGTTTTCCTTATCAAGGAAGCCGTTATGATAGTCGGCGGAGCGGCTATGATAGCGATGGGTATTAAGCCCTCCGCAGCGGAAATGCCCGGCAAAGTCGCAACGTTTGCGTTTTACTTAATAATGATAGCAATAATCGTATTCGGCCCCGAAATCGGCATGCTCAAGAACGTATTCACTCTGCCTCCGGTGGTTATGATAGTTCTTATAAGCATCAGCGCTCTTCTCACAGTATTTGCATTCTGCAGCTACATGCCCGGCGTTTATCGCCAGGTAAAAGGCAGAAATAACGGCGAGAGCGAAGAAGCCGACGAAGGCTGATACTTCACAAAGTTTAACCAAAAAGAGGAATTTCAATGAAACAGGTTCTTTGTTCAAAATGCAAGCAGAGGCCCGCGATGTTTTTCATGACGAAGGTTGAGGGCGAAAAGACCACTCAGGAAGGTCTTTGCCTCAAATGCGCCATGGATATGAATATCGGGCCGATAAAACAGATAATTCAGTCCATGGGCATCTCGGAGGACGAAATCGACGAAGTGAGCGAGCAGTTCAATGAGATGTTTGAAAACGGCAGCTTTGAGCCGGGCGGAGCGGGCACGATGCCCTTTATGCAAAACCTGAGCGCAATGATGCAAAGCGGACCCGAAGACGGCGAAGGCGGCGAAAGCGGCAAAAAAAGCGTTGAAGACCGCAAAAAGCGCCCGGGCAAAAAGAAGCAGGACGCTCCCAAGAGCCGCAAATATCTCGACCAGTTCTGCACAAATCTCACTCAGAAGGCAGCCGACGGCAAAATTGACAAAATAATCGGCAGAGAAAACGAGATTAACCGCTCAATTCAAATTCTTTGCAGGCGAAGCAAAAACAACCCCTGCCTAATAGGCGAGCCGGGCGTCGGTAAAACCGCCATAGCGGAAGGCCTTGCCCAGCGCATAGCAAACGGCGAAGCTCCCGCAAAAATCGCCGACAAAGAGATACACATGCTCGACATCGCCGCTCTCGTGGCGGGCACGCAGTTCAGAGGGCAGTTTGAGAGCAGAATAAAGGGTCTTATCGAAGAGGTTAAGGCTCAGGGCAACATCATTCTTTTCATCGACGAGGTGCATCAGCTCGTGGGCGCGGGCGAGAGCGAAGGCTCAATGAACGCCGCCAATATTCTCAAGCCCTCTCTTTCAAGGGGCGAAATTCAGATTATAGGCGCCACCACCTTTACCGAATACAGAAAGTATATCGAAAAGGACGCCGCTCTCGAGCGCAGGCTTCAGCCCGTAACGGTTGAAGAGCCTTCCATTGAGCAAACCGCTCAGATGCTTTCGGGAGTGAAGAAATATTACGAGGATTACCACGCGGTAAGAGTGAATGATTCTCTTATTCTCAAGGCTGTTCAGCTCAGCGAAAGATATATTAACGACAGATTTCTGCCCGACAAGGCGATAGATTTGCTCGACGAAGCGTGCACGGGCGCAAACCTGAGAAACAAGAGCATCGGCCTTTATCAGCTTGCGCTCAAGGAGCTCGACGAGCTCAAGAAGGAAGAGAGCGAGCTCGAAGAAAAAATCGACAAGACCGAGGACGATTACAGGCTGCTTGCCGACCTTAAAACAAACCTGCTCAACGAGCAGGAAAAGGTTGACCGCCTTGCCGAAGAGGCAAAGGACAATCTCGTGACCGAGGACGACCTTGCAAACGTTATCCAGCTCTGGACGGGCATTCCCGCAAGCAAGGTCATCGAGAGCGATTTAAGGCAGCTGAGCCGCATGGAAGAAAACCTCAAGGCTCATCTTATCGGTCAGGACGAAGCGATAGAGCTCGTCTGCGCCGCCATAAGGCGAAACAGGGTGCAGCTCAATCCCCGCCGCAGGCCCGCTTCATTCATTTTTGTAGGCCCGACGGGCGTGGGCAAAACGGAGCTTGTTAAGCTGCTCGCAAACGAGCTGTTTGACACTCCCGAAACGCTCATTCGCCTTGACATGAGCGAATTTATGGAGAAGCACTCGGTGTCGAGAATTATCGGCTCTCCCCCGGGATACGTCGGCTACGACGAAGCGGGGGAGCTCACCGAAAAGGTGCGCCGCAAGCCCTACTCCGTGGTGCTGTTTGACGAAATTGAAAAAGCCCACCCCGACGTTATGAACATTCTGCTTCAGATACTTGACGAGGGCAGAATTACCGACGCTCAGGGCAGGCACGTAAGCTTTGAAAACACCGTTATCATAATGACCTCGAATGCGGGCTCCGACAGAGCGAGCGGCGCTCTCGGCTTCGGCAAAACGAAAAACGAAGCTTCAAAAGAGAGAAGCATGAAGGCGCTTTCGGAATTCCTGAGACCCGAATTCATAGGCAGAGTTGACGAGGTCGTGGTGTTTAACGACCTTACCAAAGAGGATTATAAAGCAATAGCAGGGCTTCTGCTCGGCGAGCTCAAAGAGCCTCTTGAAGATAAGGGCATCGCCTTCTCATGGGATGAAAAGGCAACGGAAACTATCGCGGAGCTTTCCGCGGACGGCACGAGAGGCGCAAGAGACCTTCGCTCCTGCATAAGGAAAAAGGTTGAAGACGTCATAACAGGCAAAATGGTCGAATGCGTTGACTCTCAAATCAAATCGGTATTCGTCACCGCCGAAAACGGCGATGTGGTTTGTAAATTTGAATGATCCAAAGGAGTAATTATCATGGCAAGGTTTCTTTTCTCAGCGTTCGCCGATGAAGCCTCGGGCAGCATTGACGAGCAAATCGGCGCCTGCAAAGCAAACGGTATAGACTATATCGAGCTGCGCAACTGCGACGGAAAAAACATTTCGGATTTCACACCTGATGAAGCGAAGGCTCTCAAGGTCAAGCTTGACGAGGCGGGAATCAAGGTTTCCTCAATCGGCTCTCACTACGGCAAAATCGGCATTACGGACGACTTTGCTCCTCATTTTGAGGCGTTCAAAAACACCGTAGAGGTTGCCAAAATTCTCGAAACAAAGTATATCAGAATGTTCAGCTTCTATTTCCTCAACGGAGAGAGCAGAAGCGAATATAAGCAGGAAGTGTTTGACCGTCTGACCGCAATGGTGGATTACGCTAATGAAAACGGCGTGCTCTGCTGCCACGAAAACGAAAGAGGCATTTACGGCGACACGCCCGAAAGATGCCTTGAAATCGCGGAATATTTCGGCGATAAAATCGGCAGCATATTTGACCCTGCCAACTATATTCTTAACGGCTGCCCCACAAAGCCGGGCTTTGACGCTATTAAGGATAAGATAACCTATATGCACATCAAAGACGCCATCGCCGCCGCGGACACCGTTGTGCCCGCCGGAGAGGGCGACGGAGAGCTTGAATACATTCTCGGCGAGCTTGACAAGGTTTACTTCCTCACCGTTGAGCCCCACCTCAAAACGTTTGACGGGCTCAAAAACCTTGAGGTGACCGATGAGCTTGCTCTCAAGATGAATGAGAAATACTCCTATCCCGATAACAAAGCCTCGTTTGCCGCCGCGTGCTCGGCTATTCACAATCTTATAGAAACCAAAATTCAGCCCGTTCGCCTCGGCATCATAGGCGTGGGCAACATGGGTTCGTCTCACATAAAGACCTATGCGGGCGGCGGACACAGCATGCTCAGAATTACCGCCTGCGCGGATGTCATACCCGAAAGAGCCGAGAGCGCAAAGGAATACGTGCCCGGCATTAAGACCTTTGACTCGGCTGAGGCTCTTATTGACAGCGGCGAGGTTGACGCTGTCATCATCGCCACCCCTCACTATTTCCATCCCCCCATCGCCGAATACGCTTTCTCAAAAGGAATTCACGTTATGACCGAGAAGCCTGCCGGCGTTTACACAAAGCAGGTGCGTGAAATGAACGAAGCGGCGGCAAAGAGCGGCGTCGTGTTCGGCATTATGTACAATCAGCGCACAAACTGCGTTTACAGAAAAATGAGAGAAATCGTCAAGAGCGGAGAGCTCGGCGAAATCAGGCGCGTTAGCTGGATCATCACCGACTGGTACCGCACTCAGTCCTATTACAACAGCGGCGGATGGCGCGCAACCTGGGCAGGCGAAGGCGGCGGCGTGCTTCTCAATCAGTGCCCGCACAACCTTGACCTGTGGCAGTGGATTTGCGGCATGCCCTGCAAGGTGCAGGCTTTCGTTCACGAGGGTAAGTGGCACGACATAGAGGTTGAAGACGACGTTACGATTTACGCCGAATATCCCAACGGCGCCACCGGCACTTTCATCACCACAACGGGCGACTGCCCCGGCACCAACAGGCTCGAAATAACTCTTGACGGCGGCAAGCTCATTTGCGAAAACAGCTCAAAGCTCACTCTCTACCGTCTTAACGGCAAAATTTCGGAGCACATAATGCAGCTCGGCGACGGCTTCGGCAAGCTCGATGGCCAATGGGAAGACGTTCCCACCGACGGCAGAAACAAACAGCACAGAGAAGTTGTAAGCAAGTTCGCTTCGGCAATAATCAACGGCACCGAACTCGTCGCGCGCGGCGAGGAAGGCATAAACGGCCTTAACATTTCAAACGCCGCTCACCTCTCCTCCTGGCTCGGCAGAGAAGTGACTCTGCCCGTTGACGAAGACCTTTATTACGAAATGCTTCAAAAGAAAATAGCTGCCGGCAACGCCGACAAGCAGGTCGTTAACGACTCCGTGCAGGGAGATATGTCATCCACATTCTGATTGGGAGAATTTCTGATGAAGGTTGCAGTTGCAGGCTGCGGCAACGTTTCCGTAAATCATTTTGACGCTCTTTCCGAAATCGACGGCGCGCAAATAGTCGCGACAGTTGATATTAAGAAAGAGCGCGCGGAAAAGTATGCCGCGAAGACAGGCGCAAAAGCATACGCAGATTTTGACGAAATGCTGCGCGCCGAAAAGCCGGACGTGGTGCATATAGCCACGCCGCATTATTTACACACGCCAATGGCGATAAAAGCGCTCGAGGCTGGAGCAAACGTTTTTCTCGAAAAGCCCTGCTCCGTCACGAGCGAGGAAGCGGACGCTTTAAAAGCCGCTCAGGAAAAGAGCGGCAAACAGCTTGCCGTCTGCTTTCAAAACAGATACAACGATTCCTCAATAATGCTCAGAGAAGCCGCGCAAAGCGGCGAATACGGCAGCATAAAGTCGATAAGAGCCTTCGTCACGTGGAGCAGAGGCGCCGATTATTATTCCGACGACTGGCACGGCACTGCCGACAAAGAGTGCGGCGGAGTGCTTATAAATCAGGCGATACACACGGTAGACCTCATTCTCTTCATTGGCGGGCCCTGTAAAAACGTTACCGCTCACGTATTCAACGACCACTTAAAGGGCGTTATCGAGGTTGAAGACACGGCTTATCTCATGATGGAGCTTGAAAGCGGCGCAAGCGCGCTTGTGCTCGCTACGACCGCGTTCACCGAAAACTCGCCCGTGATGCTTGAGGTCACGTTTGAAAAGGCTGTTTTCAGGCTCGAGGGAGAAATGCTTTATCGCATTTTACCCGACGGCAGCCCGGAGGTGCTTTGTGAAAAAAGCAGTGAGGAATTCAGCGGCAGAAGCTATTGGGGCCACGGCCACAAGGCAATTATAAGGGATTTTTACGATTGCCTCAAAACGGGCCGCAGATTTTCAATCGACGCCGCGGAGGGCGCAATGGCGCTTAAAACCGTAGTGGGCGCCTATTCATCATCAAAAAGCAATAATAAAACGGAGGTTATCTGATATGGTACATAAAAATCTGGTCGGCAGAGTCGCCGTGATCACCGGAGGCGGCGGAGTGCTTTGCAGTGGCTTCGCAAAAGAGCTCGCAAAGCTCGGAGTTAAAGTTGCCGTGCTCGATTTAAGAGAAGAAGCCGCTCTCGTTGTAGCGAACGAAATAAACGCTTCCGGCGGCAAAGCCATAGCCGTCGGGTGCAACGTTCTCGAGCCCGACAGCCTTGAAAGCGCAAGGCAGAGAGTAAACGCTGAGCTCGGCAAGTGCGACATTCTCGTAAACGGCGCCGGCGGAAACAATCCCAAAGGCACAACGACCAAAGATATTTATGAGCCGGGCGACCTTGAGAGCAAGGCGGAGGGTCTTAAAACCTTCTTTGACCTTGACGCTCAGTCAATTCAGTTTGTGTTTAATCTCAACATTCTCGGCACTCTGCTCACAACTCAGTGCTTCGCGAAGGATATGCTCGGCAGAGAAAACACCTGCATAATCAACGTTTCCTCAATGAACGCTTTTTGCCCTCTTACGAGAATCCCCGCTTATTCGGCGGCGAAGGCAGGCGTTTCAAACTTCACTCAGTGGCTCGCCGTTCACTTTGCCGAGGCGGGCATAAGAGTTAACGCGATCGCTCCCGGCTTTTTCTCAACAAATCAAAATCACTCCCTGCTCTATAACGAAGACGGCTCTCTCACCGAGCGTTCGGAGAAAATCATTTCTCACACCCCCATGCGCCGTTTCGGCGTGCCGGAGGACCTTTCCGGCGCTCTCGCGTTCTTCTGCGACGAAGAGTATTCGGGCTTCATAACCGGCGTTGTGCTGCCCGTTGACGGCGGATTTAACGCTTATTCGGGAGTGTAACGATGAGGAAAATCATCCCCGGAGAAAAGATTGACAAAAAAGAATTAAGAGATTTTGCCAAAATGGCAGGTCGGGCTTACGTTAACGACCCGGTGCACAGCTACGCGACGAAAAACCCCGAAAGGCGCGTTAAATTCGTTTACCATTTCACGATGGAAAGGCTTAACACGTCAAACGGAGAGGACTATATCTACGTTGACGACGAGGGGCGCGGCATCTGCGTTTGGCGCAAAGCGCGCAACGAATACGGCGTTATTGATTTTCTCAAATGCCGCGACTGGCTGTATCTTTATTGGTTCTGGCCCAACACTCTCAGAACTCTTTTTGCCTACGGCGCTCTGGACGTTAAAAACTTTGACGAAGACACGTGGATCATCTCCCCCGTTTTTGTTGACCCGGAGCATCAGGGCGAAGGCGTTGCAACGGAGCTGATAAAAGAGGGCATTAAAGATATGACCGCAATGGGATATAAATGCGGCCTTGAAGCACAGAGCGAAAAGAACGTTAAGTTTTATGAAAAGCTCGGCTTCAAAATAACCGGAACGTCAAGATACGAAAAAGGAAACGTAACCCATTACTATATGGTTTATGACGAAAACCAAATTTAACCCCCGATAAGGAGCGTGTAAACGTGGCTTTAAAAATTCAGTCTTTGCCCGTGAGCGAAGAAAACTATGCCGAGGTAATGAAAGAAAAGGTTGAGCCCGAGCTCGCCGCTCTCAGAGAGGATTCTTTCTTTGAAAGCGTTGACGGCAAAAACATCCACTATGAGGCTTATCCCCTGCCCGGCTCCGAAGCTGCCGTTGTGATTTCTCACGGCTTTACGGAAAGCGCCGAGAAATTCAGAGAGATGGTTTACTGCTTCATTCAAATGGGCTATTCGGTTTTTGCCGTAGACCACAGGGGGCACGGCAAATCCTTCCGCTATAATCCCAACGACAATCAGGTCGTAACGATACGCAGGTTTGACGAATACGTTGAAGACCTTAACGCATTCGTAAACACAGTCGTTAAGCCCAAAGAGGGCGGCAAGCCCCTTTATCTTTACGCTCACTCAATGGGCGGAGCGGTCGGCGTGCAGTATCTTCAGACCTATCCGGGCGTATTCGCGAAGGCTGTTCTTACGGCGCCGATGATAGAGGCTCAGATGCCCATTCCGCCCGCCGTGACTCTCGCGATGACCCGCTCTTACTGCCTTGTCGGCAAGCAGGATCAAAGGGTGTTCGTCCACAAGGGCTTTGACCCCGAATCCACCTACGAAACGAGCCACGACACGAGCAAGGCAAGATTTGACTATTACAAAGCGAAAAGGCTCGCCGAGCCGCTTTATCAGACCTCGGCTGCTTCCTACCGCTGGGTTCGGGAATCGGTGCTGGTGGCAAAGAGAAATCTCGACAAAAAGAGAAACGAAAGCATAAAATGCCCCGTGCTTCTCTGCCAGCCCGAGGAAGACAAGAGCGTTATAAGCGAAAGAGAGGATGAATTTATTGCTCTCATCCCGAACGGCAAGCTCGTGAAAATCCCCGATTCCCGCCATGAAATATATATGAGCATAGATTCCGCTTTGCTCTATTATTTGCAAACGATAGAAAAATTCTTATCTGAGTAAATAAGCATAAGCAGGGCGCGAAACTTTTGTTTCGCGCCCTGTTTTTTATTCTGCCGAAAGTTTATTCTTATTTATTTACTATAAGCTCGTCGAGAGTTCTTTTCGGCACGTAGTGCGTACCGTTTTCGTCTCTGTAATAAGCGGTCGAGCCGTCTTCGCCGACGTTAGTTAATACGACCTGCTCCTTCGGCTTGCCGAGAGCGAGGCAGAGGTCTATCGAATATCTGCCGGTGTCAATCCCGAGCCGATTCGCGAGCTCCGGCTTATCAATGCTGCCGAGAATGCATCCGCCGTAACCTTTTTCCGCAGCGGCAAGCATTATCGTCTGAGCGCAAATGCCGTCGTCATACTGCTTGTTTTTGCCGATTTCAAGGTCGCACAAAAGCAATATGTAAGCGCTCGGTCTTTCGCCCTCCTCGGGGCCCTGCCAGTCTTTTAGCATACCTGCCCAGGCGAGCGTGTCAAAAACCTTTGCGCAGTCCTCTTCGCTCGTGATGATTATAAATCTTATGGCCTGAGAATTAACGGTTGACGGCGCAAAGCGCGCGCATTCAACAAATTCTTTAAGCTCGCTTTCGCTTATTCTTTCGCTCTGATAAAAACGCCTGTAAGACCTGCTCTGTTTAACAAGCTCTTTAAGCATATTTTTCAGCCGCCTTTTCATTATATTTGAGATATTCGCCCGAGAGTATATCGTCGGTCCACGAGCGGTTTTCAATATACCAGTCGATGGTGGAGGCTATGCCCGTTTCAAAATCCGTTTCGGGCTCCCAGCCGAGCTGAGCCGAAATTTTTGACGGGTCGATGGCGTATCTTAAATCGTGCCCCGCTCTGTCGGCAACGTGCTCTATTAAGCCGTAAGGCTTGCCGAGACGGTCGAGCACGGTCTTTACAACTTCAATATTCTGCTTTTCGTTGTGGCCGCCTACGTTATATATTTCGCCCGGCTTGCCGTTTGAAATTATCAGGTCAACCGCTTTGCAGTGGTCGTCAACGTAAAGCCAGTCTCTGACGTTGAGCCCTTCGCCGTAAACGGGCAAAGGCTCATCTCTGAGCGCTTTCGCTATCATAAGAGGTATCAGTTTTTCGGGGAACTGCCTCGGGCCGTAATTGTTGGAGCAGCGCGAAACGGTCACGGGCAGGCCGTAAGTGCGGTAAAACGCGAGAGCGAGCAAATCGGCGCCCGCCTTTGAGCTCGAATAAGGGCTCGACGTGCGTATCGGCGTTTCTTCGGTGAAAAAAAGGTCGGGCCTGTCAAGCGGCAAATCGCCGTAAACCTCATCGGTCGAAATCTGATGAAAACGCTTCACCTCGTATTTTCTTGCGGCGTTAAGAAGCGTTAACGTGCCCATAACGTTTGTTTCCACAACGAGGTCGGGATTTTTTATCGACCTGTCAACGTGGCTTTCTGCGGCAAAATTAACGACAACGTCAAATTTTTCCTTTTCAAAAAGAGCGTCAACGTAATCTTTATCGGAAATGCTGCCGCAAGCGAAACGAAAACCGGGCATATTGAGAGCGAACTCAATGTTTTTTATATTGCCTGCGTAAGTGAGGCAGTCAAGGCACACGTATTCGTAATCGGGATGCTTTTTAAGCATATAGCGGATGAACGCCGAGCCGATAAAGCCCGCGCCGCCCGTAATAAGCATTTTCATGCGTTTTCCTCCCCTGAGTCGGAATCCTTTTCCACCACGGAAACAACTTTTTTATAGTCCATTCTGTCATACAGCTTTTTGAACTTGACCTTAACGGAATAAGTAACGTCGCAGTTTTCGCAATAAAACTCCGCTCTGAAAAATTGGCAGCTGAATTTCCACGGGCTTATTATCTTGCAAAGCTCGCCGCAAATGTCGCACCTGTGCTCGAGCCTCTTTTTGTCGATAAGCGGGCTGTCGATGTTTTTTATTACCTTCGCTTTATAAAGCAGCCTGTCGTAAAACTCGTCGCCGCACTCGTAAATCTCTTTTTCAAAGCTCTTTTCATTATATATTATCTCAAAGATATCCGCAGTGAGCCTGCTGTCGCCCAGCGCCCTGTGATGAGTGTAAGCTTCGGGGTCAATGCCGCATTCTATGGCGGCGTCGGTGAGGCTTATCTGCCTTTCGGGGTGGCTGGCTTTAACCTTTTGATAATACTTCTGCATGTCGCAGTAATGCTTTAAAAACGGAATGCGCTTGAGGCCGTTGAGATAAGAATAATTATCGAGAAGCACTCTGATGTCACTGTCGCCCCAGGTGAGCACAACGGTGTTGTCAATATCGCCTATCCAGGTTTTAAACATGGAAAACGCCTTTGTAAACGGAATGCCTGACGAAATGTCGTCATTTGTGAGATTGGTGAGCCTCTTTACGCTGCCCCTGAGCTTTCTGCCTATCTGAGAGCGGATTATGTATGAAAATTCATCCACAAGGTCAAGATTTTCGTCAAGCTTTACCGCGCCTATCTCGATTATTTCGTTAAGAAATCCCGCTTTTTTCTTTGCGTAAGTGTTATTCCATTCAAGGTCCATTATGACGTATTGCATATTAAGTCAACCGCTTTCCTCATTTAACGTTCGCCGCGAATTTTAAGAATTGCTCTTTGCCCTTTTCGTCTCTTGAGAACACACCGCACTGCTCAAGAATAGAGGCAAAGACTTTGCCTATTTCGTCTTTTATAATTTCGTCAATATTATCGGGCGTGACGTCTCGCCTTGAGAGAATATCCTCAGCCCAGTCCGCATGCTTAGCGAGGATTTCGTCGTTTCTCACGTCTCTGCCCTCGAGCATGGCTTTTTTAAGCTCTTCCATTTCTTTTTTGAGCCTTGCGGGCAAAATGGCGAGGCCCATAACTTCAATCAGACCGATATTCTCTTTCTTTATGTGGTGATATTCCGGGTGGGGATGATAATAGCCGTCGGGATATTCGTCTGTGGTGATGTTGTTGCGCAAAACGAGGTCAAGCTCGTATTTGCCGCCCGAAAATCTCGCTATGGGAGTGATTGCGTTGTGCCTCACGCCCTCCGTTTCGGCGTAAATGAACGCTTCCTCGTCGGTATATGAGCGCCAGGAATCAAGTATTTTTTCGGCAAGCTCGGTTATTCTGCATGTGTCGTCGCCTCTGAGCCTTATCACGGACATGGGCCACTTGACTATGCCGCTCTCTACGTCGCCGTAGCCTTCAAACGGCACGGGCGTTTCGATGGGAGCTTTTGCCATTGCGAATTCATAGTTGCCGCCCTGGAAATGCTCGTGAGATAATATCGAGCCGCCGACAATAGGCAGATCCGCATTTGAGCCCACGAAATAATGAGGGAACTGCTTAACGAAATCAAAGAGCTTGTTAAAAGCCGCTCTGTTTATTACCATCGGAGTGTGCCGGCTGTTTAAAACTATGCAGTGCTCGTTGTAATAAACGTAAGGCGAATACTGAAAATACCACTTTTCCGAATTGACCGTTATCGGGATTATCCTGTGATTTTGCCTTGCCGGGTGATTGACTCTGCCCGCGTAGCCCTCGTTTTCAATGCAGAGCTGGCACTTCGGGTAGCCGCTTGCCGCCGCTTTGCCTGCCGCCGCTATGGCTTTCGGGTCCTTTTCGGGCTTTGAGAGGTTAATTGATATGTCAATGTCGCCGTAATCGGTTTTTGTGACCCACTTCATATCGTTTTTTATGCGATATTCGCGGATATAGTCGCTCTTTCTGCTGAGATTGTAGTAATAATCCGTTGCCGCTTTCGGGCTTTCGGCATATTTATCAAAGAATTTGCGTCTTATGACTGACGGAGGCGGAGTGAGAGCTCCCATGATTTCGGTGTCAAAAAGGTCTCTGAAAACAACGGAGTTTTCGCAAAGCCCCTTTTCGCAGGCGTAATCCAGCAGGCAGGCAAGAAGCTGCTCGAGAGAGCTGCCTTCACCGGAAGAATCGGGCTCATAGTCCTCAAGCTTCATAACGTCAAGCACTCTGTTGAGAGAATAGATTTTATCTTCGGGGTCAACGAGCCCTTCTCTCACAGCGTAATCAACGAGGGCGGTCACTGCGCCGTAAACTGTCATAATAATTACCTCACTAAATCGATAGCTGCGTTAATCGCGGCGTAAAATATGGTGTAAAACATTGAAACGAGATTGTAAAGCCCCGCGTTTTTAAGCAAGGCGGTCACGCTCCCGGGCAGAGCTCTGTCAAGAGGAGTAACGGGAAGAGCGGACACGTTTTCGTCACTGTATGAAGCGCTCTCTCCGTCCATAATCGTAAACGACATGTGCCTTTCGCCTATGGGAGTTACCGTGCCGTAAACCTTGTAGCTTACGGTTATGCTGATTTTTTGCTTGGACACGGCGGGAATATCCCCTTTAAAGGGAATGGAAATCTCTTCGCCCGCTTTGATAACCGGCACGAGAGGCAGCTTAAAGCTTAAATCCGCTCCGTCGCAGGTTATTGCGAGAATTTTGAGGGGCTTATCCGTAATGCTCAAGTTTTTGAGCGTCAAAGCCGAGTCAAGGCTTGAAACAAAGCCCTCTTCGCTGCTGTCAAACCATGCGGAAACCGCATAGGACGGATTTGTGGAAAGGTGGAACTGCGGATATTCTTCGCTCGAGTAAACGTTTTCAATATTGTTTTTGAGCAGCAGCTCCATCATGAGCTCTCTCGTGAAATAATCCCAGAATGTCATTCCGTGGAAGAGCCCCGAAACAAACCAGGTGGTGTCGGGCAGATAAGCGCAGGAAGCGTCAACCGTCATTGCGGGCGAAACCTTGTAGCTGCCGCCGCACTCATTCTTCTGAGTGTAGCCATCGGCAAATCTTTCGCCGAACGGAGCGCAGTAAGCGCCGGTTGAAGCGGCGGTCGGAATAATGCCGTCGCTGTTGACCTTTGCGCCGGTCGTTATGCCGTTATCCGTGCCGGCGATTATCGAAACACGCATGCCGTAAAGCTCGTTGCACTTTTGAAAAGCCGTGTAGAAGGTGGGCATGATCTCATAGTGCATATAGTCGCTCTTTCTGATAAGCTCCGCGTTGTCAACGGGGTCAAGCCACTTCGCTTTGAGCTCTTCGTACCTGTCTGTCGGCACAAAATCCCATATGCTGCCCCAGTTGCCGATTACGTATTCCATGAAATAAGGGATGAGCTCCGTTATGAGCGGGTCAAGGAAGCCAAGCTCCTCAGCCTCAACAAGCCAGTGATAATCCGTTTCAAATTGGCAGCCGTGCTCTATGAAATACATAAGATTGAGCTCGTCAAACTGAGTTTCTTCACCGAGAAGGTCATAAAGCAGGCCTGCTCCGCCGAGAGCGGGAACGGTCATCACGCAGTTGTTGACGTCTCTTTTATAACCGAAAAGCGAAAGATAAGTGCCCGTTACCTGACCGCCGTGGCTGACGGCGAGAATATTGACCTTGTCTTTGCCGGTGTATTCCTTAACGCTCTGAATAAATTCGTCAAGGCGCTCGGCGCATTCGACGGCGCCCATTCTGAAGTCGCAGTTAAAATTGTAGGTGTTTTCTTTGCCTACGTAGCTGCTGACCATGCCCATAATATCGGTTTCATGCTGATAAGATTCATCGCCGAATCTGTCAAGCATATTTTGGCAGTTGCACTCCTCGGCGCTGTTCGCGAGAAACGGCTCAACGGGATATTTGCTTGACCCGTCGTCGTTGCAGGCGAGTACACCCACAAGGTCTTTCGCTCCGTTGCCGATTATGCCGGCAAGATATTTGGGCCTGTAAAGCGCCGCAAGACCGAGCCCTGCGATTATGCGCCCGACGTAGCCGAAAACAGTGCCGAGCACGTCGGAGCCCTGCAAGTGCCACACCTGAGTGTCGGTGCCGTCTTCATTCTTTAAGACGAGCGTCGATGACGAATAGCCAGCAACCATGATGACGGGATATTCAGTTATTTCTTCCTCTTGTGCCGAAGCGAGCGCGGGCGTCAACGCTGCGGTGAAAATCATGGCGAGCGCAAGAATAATGCTTATAAATTTTTTCATTAAAATCCCCTCCTGCCCTTTCTTATATAATTATAACAGAGCTTCTGATTTTTTCAAGCCAAAAATATTGTTTTGACCTTGCGCGCACCGGCTCTCGATGATATAATTTTTTCATAAACATTAAAGCAAAGAGAAAGGGACGGTCAAAATGAAGAAAAAGTTATGCATTATTCTCGTTGTTGCAATTGTGATTTGCGCTGCGGCAGGCGCATTATTACACAAGGTTTTGCCGCGCGAGCCCGTTTCGGTTTCGAAATACGGCATAGGCTCCGAGCTTGACCCCGTTTATCTCACGGCGCACCGCGGCGGAAACACCGATGCGCCCGAAAACAGCCTGCCCGCTTTTGAATCCGCCCGTGAAAAGAATTTTTACGCCGCGGAATGCGACATAATCAGAACGACGGACGGCCGCTGGCTCATAACGCACGATGACGACGTTATTCTTCATTTCTTCAGCTTCGGCAAGCTCAGCGAAAAAACCTATGACGAAGCGAGAAAGATGAAATATTCTTTTGACACGAACTTCATAAAATACAGGGACGAAAAAATCCCGACGCTCGAAGAATATCTCAACGTTTTCACCGTCGGCGACACCCGCCCCGAAATAGAGCTCAAGAGCCCCGGCACCGAAGGGCTTGAAGACGTTGTGAAAGCGATAGAAGAACGGGGCCTCACCGAAAAAGCCATTGTCATTTCGTTCCATTACGAGAGCCTTCAAAAAATTCACGAGCTCAACGAAAACATTGAGCTTTGGTATCTGCTTCACGAAATAAGCCCCGAAGAAGTGCAGAAAGCAAAGGATTTGGGCTGCTCGTCAATTTCGGCAAAATATCAAAATGTCACCGCCGCTGAAATAGACCTCATAAGCTCTTACGGGCTTGACACGGCGCTTTGGACTATCGACGACCCCAAAGTCGTAAAAGAATTTTATGACCTCGGAGTGCGAAACTTCGTCACCAACAGGCTCGGAAATTGAATGCATAAAAAAGCCGGGAGAACTCCCGGCTTTTTGTGATGATACTGTTAAAAATTTTATCTTTGCAAAATTAAACTTAACCGAACAGGGCTGCGATTTTAGCAAAGAGGCGAATGAAAAACATAATGAATGCGCCCTTGTCATCTTTGCTTATATCCGGGTTTGCGGATTTTACTGTGGCGTTAACTTTTGCCGAAACCTCTTCGGTTTTGCCGAGGAATTCAAATTCGTAATAAGAAGTGTAGTCCTCAACAACAAACTTGCTGCTCGTGAAGATGGCGTCGGAGGAATTGACTCCCGCGGCGTCGGTCGCCTTTGCCTTTGCTTCCGCTTCGGTTACGTAGCCGGAGGCGCCCTTGGGGATAATCAGCTTCGCCGAATTATAATCGTAATCTCTTATAAGACCCACGGGGTCAACGGTGATTTTGTAAGAAACGCCGTTATATCTGAAAGAGAGTTTATACTGATCCGCAGTGACCGTTATACTGAGCAGGCTTGCGTATTGAATGCTTTCGGTGGTGCAGCTGTAGCTGCCCAGGTCGTCAACGGAAGCGCCGATATAGTCGGCGGCGGCCTGCTTTGCATCCTCTTCCTTGATTAACGTGCCGTCAATGCCAACGGCATAAGCGGGAACGCTCATTGTAATTGAGAAAAGCGCAATAACTGCAAGAATAATTGAAATTGTCTTTTTCATGTCATTAACTCCTTTTAAATTTTGCTATGCGGCGGATGAATTTAATATTGCAAATTTATTATATAACATATTAACGACGAAATCAACACATTAAATACAGTCAATTCGTTGATTTTGACGGTCATATATGCTACACTGTTTTTGAGGTGATTTTTGTGAAAGCGCAAAAAATATTTTCCTTTTTACTCGCGGCTGTTTTTATCGCATCATCTTTTTCCGTTTCTGTAAGCGCCGGAGGAATAGGCGCCTGCACTCACATGGCTCACGGTCGCGGTCAAGCACAAACCTGCTCGGCAGCAGTTAACGCAAATTTGCCGATTATTCGCGACGAGGTGAATTGGAGAACGGTGGAGTCCGTAAAAGGGCAGCTCTCCCTTCCATCGCCGGCAAGCTGGATTGAGCCTGCAGCCGAAAGCGGCATGAAGTGCCTTGTTGTGCTGAGCTTCGGCAATCCCGTTTACGATTTCGGCAGACCGTCGCAAGCCGATTTGGATGCCGGAGGCGCCTGGGACTGCATTATGCCCGTGCGTGACGGCAGCGCCGAAACGGCTGCGGATGACGAATATTTTGACGCGTATATCCGTTATGTGGATTTTGTGTCAAAAGCATTCGCCGGCAAGGTCGAGGCTTATGAAATATGGAACGAGCCCGATATTAAATATTTCAACAGCCACGACGCGACGGGCGCGGATTATGCCGAGCTTCTCAAAGCAGCTTACCAAACCATTAAGCAAAACGACCCCGACGTTACCGTGCTCGGCGGTTCAATCGCATATCGACTTGATTTTATCGACGAAATGATGCAGGCAGGAGCCGGGGAATATATGGACGGCCTTTCCGTGCATTACTATTTATTCAAAAATGCTCCCGAAAAGCGGGCAAGGCAAAGGCTGGATGAATACAGAGATGTGCTTGTAAAATACGGTTACGACAAAATGCCCGTCTGGCTCACGGAAACAGGCTGGGCGATAAGCAACGTTGACGAGCAAACGCAGGCGGAATTCATCGTGCGCAACGCAATATTTTACGATGAATTTCTGCTTGATTACGGCATAGACGGTCAATATTTCACCTACGAGCTGCAGGACAGCAGCATCACGTCGGACGTTTTGGGCGGTCAGGATTATGAGAATTCCCTGGGGCTTTACAAGAGCGACTTAACGCCTAAGGTGTCGGCAGGCGCCGTGAAAACCTTTAATTCCCTGACAGAAGGCAAAAAGCTGACAGCCCTTGAGCAAACGAGATACGGCTTGTTTTATCAAAAATCCGCCTATGTTGCAACTTATCGGCAAAACGGCAAAACCTTATACGCCGTTTGGTCGGAGTCTCCGTTTGATTTGGAAATTACACTCCCCGACACGCAAATCACCGTTTATGACATGCAGGGCAATATAATCGAGGAAAACGCGCCCGGCGGAGTAAAGCGCATCGCCGCTTCTCCTTCTCCCGTTTATATCTCTTTTGACTCAGAACCCGCAGAAACCGAGCAGAATTTCATTCAAAAAATCGTCTCGTTTTTCAGGAATATATTAAACGTAATCATAAACGGATTTGTAGGATGGTAATGCAATGACTTGACCCGATTTAATAAAGGCCCGGTCTGAAATGAAGTGACCCCAAAAAGTTAGACAAAGTTTTTAATAAAACCTTGTGCAAACTGAATATTAAGCAGCAACGATGGCTTGAGATCTGTGTTGAGCAGGTG
>CAJOLX010000040.1 GCA_905235625.1 uncultured Clostridia bacterium | reverse complement strand
AATTATTCTCACGATTCATCACCCCATGATGATTGATAAACCATTTAAAGGCTTTGCAGGTCAAGATATCCTCTTCCGAGTTGTCCCTCTGATCTTCCTTAGGATCAAAGGGATCACGGGCGACAATGAAATCACCGCAGCCGCCGTCGGAAAAGCGGCGGGCATAGACGAGGTTAAAGCCGGCGTTTTGCCCTTCGGCAAAGAAAGCGCCGTGAGCGCTCTCATGCAAACGGGCAGAGTCGCGATGGTCGGCGACGGCATAAACGACGCGCCCGCTCTGACCAAAGCGGATATAGGCATAGCTCTCGGCGCCGGAACGGACGTTGCGCTCGACGCCGCGGACATTGTGCTCACCAAAAACAGCCTGCGCGACGTGCCTGCGGCAATAAGAATAGGCAGAGCAACGCTCAGATGCATTCATCAAAATCTTTTCTGGGCATTCATATATAACGTTATCGGAATTCCGCTCGCGGCGGGAGCTTTCCTGCCTCTGCTGCACATTGAGCTTAATCCCACTTTTTGCGCGGCGGCAATGAGCCTTTCGAGCTTTTGCGTGGTTACAAACGCTTTAAGGCTCAATTCCGTTAAGCCCTACGGCTCGTCAAAAGGCAAAAAAGCAAAAAAATCCGCCCTTGAAAAAATCGGGGAGGATTCGTCGGATAGTATAAATTCGGAGGAAAATAATATGACTAAAAAATTGAGCATAACCGGAATGATGTGCGCTCACTGCGAAAGCAACGTTAAAGCCGCTCTCGAGGCTCTGCCCGAGGTGGAAAGCGCGGCGGTAAGCCACGAAACGGGCTCGGCAGAGGTTACTCTCGGCGCTCCCGTTGATAATTCCGCTTTGATAAAAGCCGTTGAAGACAAGGGCTACAAAGTTATTTCGATAGAATAATCAAAACGTCAATAAAGTGAAAAATACCGAGCAGGCAATCGGTCCTACTCGGTATTTTATTCTTTTCAATGTAAACAGCCGGAGTAAGCTTTTACTCTTCTGTCAATTTTCTGCCTGCGGCTTCAATTTCGCCTTCGGAAAGCCCTGTGTCTAAAAGATAATCCTTGACGCAGGTGTATTCCTCGTCAATATAATCGAGCAAAAGCTCCATATTCTCGGGGTCGGATCTCAGCCTTGACACGTCCGTTTCCCACACGAGCCCCGTGTTCAGCTCAATTTCTCTCGTAACGAACGGCTCAATGAGCTCGTATGAAGCGGAATAATCTTCAACTATATCGTCGCGGCCAACTCCTGCGCAGCTGAGCAGCAGAGCCGCCAAAAGCCCCGTTCTGTCTTTGCCCAAAAAGCAGTGAAACATCACCGGCCCTTTCGTTCTCGTAAACAGCCTTATCGCGTCGGCGTATCCCCTCTTGTTGTTTTCGAGGGAGTAAACGTACATTTCCCACATGGGAATATCCGAGCCCGCGAAAGCGGGGTTTGTTTCGAGCAGAGAAATGTTGTGATAATCGAAATCTCTCCTGTTGTAAAATACGGACGGACTCTCGATTACCTCCATGCTGCCTCTGAGATCGATAACGGTTTTTATGCCGAGGTTTTTTAAAAGCTCAATATCGGAGGAAGAGGGCGCAACGGGTATGCCGCAGCGCACGGCTCTGCCGGTGAGCGTTGTTCCGAGCGCGCCCTCGTAGCCGCCGAGGTCGCGGCAGTTTATTATATTTTCAGTTTCGTAGATTTTCACTTTATCACCCGCAAACCGCTTGCTGATTTCTGTTTTCGTATTTTAACACATAGTTAAACGCTTTGCAATAAGCAATCTGCCGCTCAAAAAAAGAAGTTGCGGCGGAAAATATTTTGCTGTATAATAAATATAACTTCACGAGGGGGTTAAAATAATGGAAAGATTATTTGATTTGCTTCACCTTGCGTTCAGGCAAAGAGAAGCTATTTACAGAGTGGGCAGGCTGTTTTCATCGCTTTTCGGCGGCGGATTTTCGCTCAAAAAAGCCGCTGCAGTTATAATCGCGTTTTTTGAAATGTTCGGCAGCGTGCTGTTTGATTTGCCTTTGACCCCGGCCGGAGAGGAGCTTAATCTTGACGGCTATTCTCTCGTTTTCTGCGATGAATTTGAGGGAGATTCTCTCGATGAAAGCGCGTGGTTCAGCAGAGGAGAAGGCCCGAGAAGAAACGGCGCGAACTGCGGCAGCCAGATAAAGGTTGAAAACGGAAATCTCGTTATCACCTGCGAATATCTCGAAGACGGTGAATTCGGACCCGGCTGGTATGCGGGAGCGGCTGCGCTCCGGCAAAAATACAAAAACGGATATTTTGAAATAAAATGCAAATGCAATGACGGCGGAGAATTCTGGAGCGCTTTTTGGATTCAGGCCGATAATCCCTATGACCACGAGCTGTCGCGCGGCGGAGTAGGAGGCGCGGAGCTCGATATCTTCGAAGCGCCTTACGGAGGAGAAAAAAATCCTCTGCTGAGAAACGGCGTAACCCAAACCATTCACTGCAACGGCGGCGACGACGACGCAGAACGTATTGATTCGAGAATGGTCGGCATATTCAAGGGCAAAAACATATATGATGAATATAACACCTACGGCCTCAAATGGACCGAGGACGAATACATATTCTACATAAACGGCGTTGAAACCGCGAGGTCTTCTTTCGCTTCGGGAGTGTCGGAGGAGGAAGAAACCGTGATAGTTTCGCTCGAAATCCCCGACGAAATAACCCACGATAAAGACTTCACTTCACAGTTTGTCGTTGATTACGTAAAAATCTGGCAGGAGCAATAACAGAGGCCGAAAAGAAGCCGCACACGCGGCTTCTTTTTTGTGCCTGTTTCCCTAAAACTGCGCGCAGCGCAATATAACTCGCGAAGCGAATATAACCGAGCGAAGCTCAATATAACTCGCGAAGCGAATATAACTGAAAGAAACCTGATTTGTTAACCAAATCAGGTTTCTTTCTGGAGCGGATGACGAGGCTCGAACTCGCTACCTCCACCTTGGCAAGGTGGCGCTCTACCGGATGAGCTACATCCGCAAACTGCAAGAGGAATTATATCAAAGCCTTTTCCTCTTGTCAAGTAAAAATTATCAAAATCAGCCGATAATCATTCCGAGCAGGCCGTAAGAGACGATCGCCATAAGGGTGTCGGCTATCAGCACTCCCGCCGCGATTATGGGCAAAGACGTCTTCATTCTCAAATCCATCAGCGCCGCCACAAGAGCGCCCGTCCATCCGCCCGTGCCGGGCAAAGGAATCGCGACGAGAGCGAGAAGCCCCCACCTTTCGTAGCGCAGCACTGTCTCCTGCTTCTTTTTTGAGTGATACTCGAGCCTGCCCACCAATTTTTCGCCCGTTTTCGTTTTTGAAAGAAAGCGAAAAATTTTTCTTATGAAGAGCAGAATGAACGGAATCGGCACTATATTGCCGAGATAGCATATTATGAACGCTTTTCCGAGCGGAACGCTCAGCAGCTTTGCCGCGAGCATACCGCCTCTGAGCTCCAAAATCGGGAGCATGGAAATGAAGAATATTATAAGCTCGGAAGGGATCGAATCCCGGAAATCGCCGACTATTTTTTCAATTATCGCTTCCGTAAATTCGCCCCCTCCGAGATGGAATTTTACGAAATGTCAATCAAGTATCCCAGTGAGCGGTTACCTTGAGGCCTTCCACGGAATAATAAACGTCGTGGAAGAAGTTTTTGTCAATGGATTTTGTGAATGCGGAGAGCATTTCTTCGTCCGGCATCTCAATGGTAAACGTCATATCGAGAGAATGCGGGCTGTAAAGCCTTTTGCCGAGCTTAAAGCCGTTTATCCACCAGTGGCGCTGCTCCTGCATATCGACGAGCACGTCGTCGCCGTGGGTGATGAGAAGGCTCATATTCATCTCATTCTCTTCTTCAACCACGTTGTAAAACGTGCCGAAGCTGCCCTTATCGCGGTTGTAAATGCCTACCTCGCCGCCGTTTGTGATGAGATAATTGCCCTTCCAGATTTGTATCATCCACTCTTTGTCGCCGTAGTCAAACTTAAAGCGGCGGGTGTTGTAGCAATAAACGGGAAGCACGTAGCAGAGCATATCGTACTCTACGCAGAAGCCGAAATCCTTCATCCAGCAATACATGGGAGCGTAAACGAGAGCGTCGTAGGCGTTGGTGTTAAAGCCTATCTCCATCATGCCCCTGTCCTTGTTGCCGAAGCATTCGCCGGTTTCAAGGTCAATGTAAATGTTGGGATGGAAAATTTCCATCGTGCCGTCGCTGTACTGAACGTCGAGCACAACCTCGTGATAAGTGTCTTTGGGCTCAAGGTGAACGTAAGCGCTCTCAATGCCGCTCATGTAAGCTCCCAACGCCCAGCAGATATTGGCCATTGCGGCATTGCCTTCGTGGTAATAATTCTCCCTCGCCTCATACATCTTCTCTCTGTATGCTCCCACGTCGATGTTAAAAACCTTCGCCGCGATTTTGGCGGGGTCGTTAACGTCGGGCAGGTTGGTGAGAAGCTCATAAACGTCGAGCGAGCTCTGGTCGCTGATGGCTTTGCAGACCATTATCAGGTCATCGTCAAAGGTAGCGTCAAACTTTTTGGGCGCTCCCGTAATGATTTTGCCCGTGAGCACGTATCTTACAAATCTGAGCGCGTCAACGATCTTTACGAATTCGTGGGTGGTGAGGGTGTGAATGCCCTCGTCATAAAGAATTCTCGAGGGATTGATCGCCGCGATAAGCCCGCCGAGGCTGAAGCGTTTGGAAGAGCTCTGCTGCTCTTCTTCGGCTGATGAAGCGCCTTCCTCCGGTTCGTCCGAGTCGTTTTGATCGTCCTCTCCGCTTTCGTCTTCCTCTTCGGCTTCAATGCCGTCGGGAGCGTTGCTCTTCATAAGCGACAGAGTGTCTGCAGGGTCGGTTACACTTGTTTGAGTGATTTCATTTTCGCCTTGTGCCGTGTCCGCAAAGCAGAGGGTAAACATACCGAATACTATTGCGAAAGACAGGAGCAAAGCGATAATGGGACTTGCCTTTTTCATACCTATCCTCCAAAATGATGACTTATCGGGGATTATACACTAAAAAGCGAAAAAATGCAACATTCAAAAACGACGTAATGTCCGAAACGGGTAATTGTTAAATTTTTTTCGGGTATTGATATTTTCCCGGATATTTTATATAATATAATGCGCGGAACCGCAACATGAAAAATCCGGAGGAGGATTTCAGATGAAAAAATACGTCATAGCCTACGATATCGGCACCACGGGTGTCAAAACCTGCCTTTTTGAGATTGAGAATGAAATAAAGCTCATTTCTTCCGCAATGGAAGGCTACCAGCTTTATATTCTTCCCGACGGCGGCGCCGAGCAGGACCCCGACGAATGGTGGAGCGCGATTTGCGGCACTACCAAAAAGGTGTTTTCTCAAACCGACGTCACTCCCGAGCAGGTCGAAGGCATTTCATTCTGCTCGCAGATGCAGGGTCTCGTGCTCGTTGACAAAGACGGAACGCCCGTTCACAGAGCGTTCAGCTACATGGATCAGCGCGCAAAAAAGCAGATAAAAGAAGGCATTGCATACGGCCCGCAGATAGCAGGCTCCAACATTTTCAAGCTCATCCCCTCCCTCTTAATAACGGGCGCCGTTTCCGCATCCGTAAAAGACCCCGTGTGGAAATACAACTGGATGAAAGAGAACGAGCCCGAAAATTTCGAGCGCGTTTACAAATGGCTTGACGTAAAAGAATACGTAATCGCCAGAATGACCGGCAGATTTGTTATGACGAGAGATTCCGCATTCGGCACTCTTATGTATGATATTCATAACAACGACTGGAGCCCGAGAGTGTGCAAAATGCTCGGGGCGGACATTAACCATATGCCCGAAATCATCGAGTCGACCGACAAGGTCGGAGGCCTCACCGCGAAAGCGGCGGAGGAGCTCGGGCTTTGCGAGGGCACCGCGGTATTCGGCGGCGGCGGCGACGCTTCTCTCATAGGCGTTGGCGCGGGAGCCGTTGAGCTCGGCGACACTCACGTTTATCAGGGCACTTCCGGCTGGGTTTCCACCGTTTGCGACAAGAGCATCGTTGACACAAGCGCAATGATAGCCGCCATAGTGGGCGCTCAGAAGGGCTGTTACAATTATTTCGCGGAGCTCGAAACCGCGGGCAAGTGCCTCGAATGGGTCAAAGACCACCTGGCGCTCGACGAAATAGACATTTATCTGAGCAAAACTCACGTTGCGGAGCCCAAAGAGGCGGTTTACACCTCGCTTTACGACTACCTCTCAAAGGTCATCAGCGAAACTCCCGCAGGCTCGGGCGGAGTAATTTTCACCCCCTGGCTTCACGGCAACCGCTGCCCGTTTGAAGACCCGAACGCAAGAGGAATGTTCTTTAACATAAGCCTTGACACGGGCAAAACTCAGCTCATCCGCTCCGTCATAGAGGGCGTTTGCTATCACATGCGCTGGTTTATCGAAACCCAGGATAAGAAGCTCAAAACCTCCTCGACCATACGCTTCGTGGGAGGCGGCGCTCTGAGCGACGTTACCTGCGGCATTCTTGCCGATATTACCGGCAGAACGGTTGAAACGGTTGACAGCCCGCAAAACGTGGGCGCTGTAGGCGCGGCGGTCGTTATGGCGGCGGGCCTCGGCGTTATTGACGACATAAATCAAGCCAAAAAGCTCATACCCGTTCGCAAAACCTTTAAGCCCGACGGCAAAAATAAAGCGGTTTACGACAAAAACTACGCCGTTTACAAATCTCTCTACAAGTGCAACAAGGAAGCTTTTGCCGCTCTCAACGGCTGATCTTTCCCCTTCCGTAATTTTTGAATTTTTTCGGAATTGCATTGAGCGCCCGTTTTCTTTTTGCGGCGCGCTCGTAAATCAAGGAGGACAATACGATGAAAAAATCAGCGATTTTCGCTCTTTTGGCAATATTTATTCTCTGCGCCTTTACCGCCTGCGGTCAGCCGAAGGTTGACGGCGGAGAGCTCGTCACAAACTTTGCCGGCGAAGAATACGCGGTGGCGACAGAAGCCGACGGCAGCGTAAAGCGCAACGAAAACGGCGACGTGATAATTCTCGCTACCGACGAAAACGGCAAATCCTACACCGACGAAAACGGAGAAAAAGCGACCGTGCCCGTAAATTCGGACAGAGCGATCGTTATCGGCAATCTCATTGAGTTTGACCGCTACTATATTGAGCTGCCCGACGGCTGGTCAAACAACAACAGCTACCGCGATATGATATTCAAGAAAGACGGCACGAACGACCAGATAGTCGTTATCGAGCGCAAGGGAGTTTCCATGGCGGAGCCTCAGAACGAATACAGAGAAGCGAGAGAGCAGATAAAATCCTCTTATCCCGACGCCGTCACCGCCGACACGACCTTCACGATAGACGATGAAACCAATCCTTTCTATTCCGTTTTCGTGCCGGAAGGAAGCACTTCGAACGGCAACGCCGTTTACTACGCGGAAACCTATCACACCGTCGGCGATTATATCTACACCGTAAGAATTTCTTCCGACAGAGATCTCAGCGACAGCACCGATGAGATTTTCGGCATAATTTCCACCATTAAGTTTAAATAAAGGGGATCGGCGAAAATGTTTTTAACTCAGGATATCGGCATTGACCTCGGCACTGCCAACACCCTCGTTTACGTTAAGGGCAAGGGCATCGTCATAAGAGAGCCGTCCGTGGTCGCGGTCGATCAGAAATCTTCCGTTCCCAAGGTGGTCGCAGTGGGCGACCGCGCAAAGGAAATGATAGGCAGAACTCCCGGCTCGATAATCGCGGTGCGCCCTCTCAAGGACGGCGTTATAGCCGATTTTGACATCACCGCCGAAATGATAGAGGCGTTCATTAAGCGCACCACGCGCAAAAGGCCGTTTTCTCAGATAAGAATACTCATCTGCATCCCCTCGGGCGTTACCGAGGTTGAGAGAAAAGCCGTTCACGACGCCGCAAAAAGCGCGGGCGCGGGCTACGTAAGCCTTATTGAAGAGCCCATGGCGGCGGCGATAGGCGCGGGCCTTCCCGTTACCCAGCCCACCGGCAGCATGGTGGTGGATATCGGCGGCGGTACCAGCGAGGTGGCTGTCATATCCCTGGGCGGCATAGTCACGGCTCTGTCAAGCAGAGTAGCGGGCGACGAGCTTGACGAGGCGATAGTCGCCTACGTTAAGAAAAAATACAACCTGCTCATAGGCGAAAGAACCGCCGAAGACATCAAAATAAAGATAGGCTCCGCTTATCCTTACGACGGCGAGGGCACCATGAACATAAAGGGCAGAAACCTTACCGACGGCCTGCCCAAAAACGTGGACGTTACGAGCGAAGAAATTCGCGAAGCTCTCAGCCCCACGGTGTCGCAAATAGTGGATACCGTTAAAACAACACTCGAAAAAACTCCCCCGGAGCTTGCCTCCGACATAATCGACAGAGGGATTTATCTCACCGGCGGCGGAGCCCTGCTCAAGGGCCTTGACAAGCTGATAAGCGAAGAAACGGGCATAGCGGTCAAGATAGCCGAAAATCCCCTTGACTGCGTTGTGCGCGGCACGAGCATCTGCCTTGACGGCTCCGTTGATTTAAACGGGCAAAACAAATACATCTGATTGGAGAAAGGCAATGAATCGCTTCTACAAAAGAACCGGGTTTAAAATATTCGCAGTGGTTATCGCCGCCCTTTTAGCGGGCAGCGTTATTGCCGTTGCCTCAAGAAGCGGCTCATCCCCTCTCACAAAGGCGACAGGCGTCGTTTTCGGCCCCGCTTCAAGGCTTTCGGGCGCGGTTGTCAACAACATGAAGCGTCTGCCCGTTACCTTCCGCTCGTCATCCGCTCTCAAAAAAGAGAATGAAGAGCTGCAGGCGGAAATCGACTCTCTCAGAGAGCAGCTTGTGGATTATGAAGAAGCTGTTTACAAAAACAATTTCTACAAAGAGTTCCTCGAGCTTAAAGAGGAGCACGAGGATTATGAATTCGCCGAGGCGGCGATAATCGGCAGAGACAGCGCCGATAAATTCGGCACACTCACTTTGAACAAGGGCTCGCTGAACGGAATAGCCGTTAACGACCCCGTCATATACGGCAAGTATCTTGTGGGCGTTGTCGCTTCCGTCACCCCCACGCAGTGCACGGTAAACACGCTTCTTAACCCCGCCGTTAACGTGAGCGCTTACGAGAGCCGCACGAGAGAGGTAAGCTACGTTACCGCCACCGTCGCTCTCGCTGCCGAGGGTCACTGCATTCTCACAAATCTTTCGTCGCAAACAGCCGTTACCGACGGCGGTATAGTTTGCACGGCGGGCGTCGGAGGCGTTTATCCCGCGGATTTGATTATCGGCACGGTCATTGACATAGTGGACGCAACGCTCGATATTTCCGCAGGAGCGGTGCTCGAGCCGGGAGTGGATTTCTCTCAGCTTACCGACGTTTTCATTCTTACGGATTTCAGCGGAAAGGCAAAATAAAAATCGAACTGTTATGGAAATCAGCAAAGCGAAGAAAAACCTGATATGCAGGCGAATTCTGCTCGGCGCGGTCATTCTCATTCTGTCGCTCATTCAAAACGGGGCGGGCGGATTTTTGAAGATTGGCTCGGTCGGGCCTTTGCTTCTCATACCCGCGGTTGTTGCGGCGGGAATGTACGAGGGCGAAATCAGCGGCGTTTTTTACGGCCTTTTTGCCGGCGCGCTCTGGGACCTTTTCGCGAAGGGCAACAATTTCAACGCGATTTTTCTCGTGTTTGTAGGCTACGTCTGCGCGCTGCTTATTCAGACGATAATGAGAAATAATTTCGTTACTCACCTGCTTTTGTCGTCGGCGTTCACGGTCATTTACTGCGCCGGCTACTGGCTTTATCATTTTGTTTTAACAGACCTTGACTCGGCGTTTGTAACGCTTTTGAAATTCTATCTGCCCATGGCGATTTTCACTTGCATATTGTCGACCCCCGTGTTTTTGCTCATAAGATTTATTGAGCGCAGATTGCCCACATCTCAATATTTTGACGAATGAAACCGGCAATAATCCGAAGAAAGGAGGAATAAACGGTGAACGAAAAAGTTTCGCACGCAAGAAGAGTGACCGTCGTTGCGATTTTGATATTGCTTATCGGCGTGCTCGTCTGGGACCTTGTTAAAATACAGATAATCGACCGGGAAAAATACGAAGCCCTCGTTTCGTCCGTATCCTCCAGAACGGTGTCGGTGCCTGCCTCGAGGGGCGAAATTCTCGACTGCAACGGCAGCAAGCTCGTCTATAACGAGCAGGGCTACGCTCTCGTTTTTGACGGCTCGTATTTTCCTCCCGCCTCCGAAAACGAGCGCAGGAATGAGATAATTCTCAGCCTGATAAAGCTTTGCGAAAAGAACGAAATAGTCTGGGAGGATATTTTGCCTCTCGAGCTTAAAAACGGCGAAGTCGTCTATAAAGAAGACAGCGACGCCGTGATAAAAGAAATGAAGAGCAGGGATATGCTCAACCTCAACGAATACGCCACCGCGGAAAACTGCCGCGACGCGCTCGTTAAAGCGTTTGAGCTCGAGTCTTACTCCCCTGCCGATATGCTTAAAATCGCCTCCGTGCGCTACGGCATGATGAGAGTCGGCTTCGGCGTAGGAGTCATATACACCTTTGCGAGGGAAGTGCCCGAAGAAATAGTTTCCGCCGTTATGGAAAACAGCTCGTTTTATCAGGGCGTTGACAATCAGATAGTGCCGATAAGAACTTATGCCGACGGCACTCTGGCTCCTCACCTTTTGGGCATAACCGGCGCGATGGACGCCGAAAGCTACGCGAAGCTCAAGGATCAGGGCTACAAGATGAGCGACTACATCGGCAAGAGCGGCGTTGAGCTCGCAATGGAAGATTATCTGAAGGGAACGGACGGCACAATGACCGTCTACACCGACGACAAGGGCAACAGAACCTCCGAAATAACCGACGAGCCGGAGCAGGGCAGCGCAGTTATACTGACAATAGATTCGGGCCTTCAGCGGGTGGCTCAGGATTCCTTAAGGGAAGCGCTTGAGGATTACGCCGGCACCATAGGCAACACCGTGCCGAACGCCGGAGCGGTGGTCGTGCTCAGCTGCAAGGATTCCGCCGTGCTCGCGAGCGCCTCTTATCCCACATACGATATTTCAACCTATTCCGAAAACGCCGCCGAGCTCAATACGGCAACGGGCTCTCCGCTTTGGAACAGAGCTCTGCTCTCGACCTACGCCTGCGGCTCAACGGCAAAGCCCTCCGTCGCGATAGCGGCGCTTGAGGGCGGCTTCATAGATGAAGATTTCACCATTTACTGCAACGGCTCATACACTTACTACGGCCAGCAGTTCAAATGCGAGCAGGCTCACGCAACGGCTTTTGTAAACGTTGTGAACGCGATTGACGAGAGCTGCAACACCTTCTTTATGGAGGTGGGCAGAATGATAGGCATAGAGAAAATGAACGAATACCGCACTCTGCTCGGCCTCGGCGCGAAAACGGGCTGTGAGCTGCCCGAATCAACGGGCGTGCTCGATTCTCCGGAATACAGAGCCTCGATAAACCAGGAATGGCTGCCGGGCTACACCATTCAGTCCGCAATAGGTCAGGCAGGCAACCTCTTTACCCCCATTCAGCTCGCGAACTACGTGAACACCATAGCGAACGGCGGCACAAGATACAGAACTCACTTCATTAAGAGCATTAAGACAGCCGATTACAGCCGCACCCTGCTCGAAAACAAGCCGGAGGTTATGTGCGAAACGGGCATAAGCGAAGAAACTCTCGACATAGTCAAGAGAGGTATGCTCGAGGTCGGCACCACGGGCTACTGCGCCCCGTATTTCGCTTATCTGCCCGTAAAGGTAGCCTGTAAAACGGGCACGAGCCAGGAATACAGAAAAATCAACGGCTACTCCGTTAAGGTAAACAACGGCTTTTTGATAGCCTTCGCGCCTTATGACGACCCGCAGATAGCGATAGCCGCTGTGGGCGAAGGAATGATTTCGGGCAAATACGTGGCTCCCGTAATAGCGGCGATAGTTGAATACTACTGCGGCATGAGCGACACGTCGCTCGGAGCTTCGTCTGCAGGCGAGCTTTTGCCGTAAATTAAAATTTTCACGAAAGGAGAGCGGTCTATGGCTGAAATATACGCTGTGGCGTCCGGTAAGGGCGGAGTGGGCAAATCCACATTTGTAACGGGCATTTCGCGCGAGCTTGCGCTTTTGGGCAAAAAAGCGCTTGCGGTGGACTGCGACATTGCCTTGAGATCGCTCGACATTCTCTTCGGAAAAGAGGAAGAGGTCGTTTACGACTGGGGCGACTGCGCGCTCGGGCGCTGCGACCCCGATCAGCTTGTCATAAAGGGCGAGGCGGATTTCATAGCGGCGCCGAGAAACCCCGACCCCGCGTTCACTTATGAAAATCTCAAAAAAATTATTGACTCCCTCGCTCCGCTTTATGATTACGTCTTTCTTGACGCGCCCGCAGGCATAGGCTCGGGCTTTGTGAACGCCGTTAAGTGCGCCGAAAAAGCCGTCGTGCTCACCACCCCCGACCCCGTATGCGTGAGAAGCTGCGGCGTAGCGGCGGCAGAAGCGGAAAAGCTCGGCGCAAAAGACGTTAAGCTCATCATAAATATGTTTGAGGTTAAGCCCACCGTTAAAAAGAAGCTTCTGAATCTTGACGAGTGCATAGACGGAGCGCTCGTTCCCCTGCTCGGGGTAATACCGCTTGACAGGGCGCTGACTTTCATCAGCGTTACGGGTGAGGAAGCGGATGAATTCATGCCTTCCACACAGGCGTTTAACAGAATTGCAAGGAGGCTGACGGGAGAAAGAGTTCCTCTCGTTTGCGAATAAGATTATGAGTGAACCTGCAATAGCCGCCATATCAACGCCTCATGCGCCGGGCGGCATAGGAATAATAAGAATATCGGGTGAAAACGCCCTCGAAATCGCCGACAGAATATTTGAGCCCGTAAGCGGCGGAGATTTGAGCAAAAGCAAGGGCTACCGCGCTTATTTCGGCTCGGTAAACGCGGGCGGCAAAAAGCTTGACGACGCCGTTTGCCTCGTTTACAAAGCGCCTCACAGCTACACGGGTGAGGACGTTGCCGAGATAAACTGCCACGGCGGGCTTTACGTCACTCAGCAGGTGCTGCGAGCCGCTCTCGACGCGGGAGCAAGGCCTGCCGAAGCGGGCGAATTCACCAAAAGAGCGTTTCTTAACGGAAAAATAGACCTTGCTCAGAGCGAGAGCGTTATGGCGCTCATTTCTGCGTCCGGTCAAAAGGCGGCGAACGCCGCGCTCAACACTCTTGACGGCAAGCTCTCCGAAAAGATTGAAAAATGCACCGAAAAGATAACGGGAGTGTGCGCTTCTCTCGGAGCGTGGGTCGATTATCCCGATGACATTATTGAGGAAATCACCCCCGAAGAAATGGAAGAGGCTTTTGAAAGCGCAAAAAAAGACCTTGAGGATATTGTCAGCCGCTACGACAGCGGCAAGGCTCTCACTCAAGGCGTTGACACGGTCATTATCGGCAGGCCGAACGTCGGAAAATCTGCCGTTATGAATATGCTTACTGGCTACGACCGCTCAATAGTTACCGACATCGCCGGCACAACGAGAGACGTTGTGGAAGAAAAAATCACCGTCGGCGACATCGTGCTTAACGTTGCGGACACTGCCGGAATAAGGCAGACGGACGACAAGGTCGAGAATATCGGCGTTGAACGAGCCGTCAAAAGGCTTGAAAGGGCTGAGCTTATCATATCCGTTTTTGATTCTTCCGAACCGCTGACGGATGAAGACAGAGAGATAATGCGGCTTTGCAAGGGCAAAAAATCTCTGGCTCTGCTCAATAAGAGCGACCTTGAAAGCGTGCTTGAGGAAAAGGATATTGCCGAGTATTTCGAAACGTGCGTAACCGTTTCGGCAAAGACCCACTCCGGCGAAAAAGAGCTTGAAAACGCATTGCGCTCCATGCTCTGCTCGCGCGAATTCGACAGCGAGAGCGCCTGTCTCACGGGCGAAAGGCAGAGAAGCTGCTGCCTTAAAGCGATAGAGCATCTTGACCTCGCGCTTAACGCGCTCAGGTCCGGCATGACCTATGACGCCGTGAACGTGTGCGCCGACTGCGCGGTTGACGCTCTTCTTGAGCTCACGGGCAAGAGAGCAAGCGCGGCGGTAGTGGACGAGGTGTTTTCAAGATTTTGCGTCGGAAAATAAAACGGCGGCACTTCGATAAATCAAACACAGTAAAATCAAGGAGAGAATCGTATGAAATTTTACAAATGCTCACACTGCGGAAACATTATAGTTTACGTTGAAAACAAAGGCATTCCCGTAATGTGCTGCGGTCAGAAAATGGAAGAGATAATCCCCGGCAGCGTTGACGCGGCGGCAGAAAAGCACGTGCCCGCCATTTTTGTATCGGACGACAAGGTGACCGTTAAGGTCGGCGAAGTGCCTCATCCCATGCTCCCCGAGCATCACATCGCGTGGGTCGCGCTCGAAACCGAAAGCGGCTATCAGCTAAAGCGTCTTGACCCCTCGGGAGAGCCCGAAGCGCAGTTCAGCGTGGCGGATGAAAAAATCATCGCCGCTTACGAATACTGCAACCTTCACGGCCTGTGGAAAGCAGAGTATTAAAATTGAATATTAAAAGGTAATTATAAGGCGTGATAAGGAAGTATTTTTGGCATCAGATAAGCCGCGCCGAAATGAATTGCCCTGCGGGGCATAAAGACGCAATTCAAATCACGGCGAAGCCAAATCATGACGCAAAGCGGCAAATCATGACGGCGCAGCCGTCAAAGCATAAAAAACACAAGCTGAGATATACGGCGTTTTGCTGCCGTTTTTATCTCAGCTTGTTTGATTTCAGGCAAAGTGAATTTAATTCGGATTCGGCGTAAAAAAACTTTATAATCCTATTGAGAAGTTGCCTTATAAATAAGCTCAGATATAAACGGAGGAAGTTGTGCATATTGAAAGAGATTTATATCTTAACAAAATCATTTCGTTTATGTGGGACGGTCAGGTAAAAGTAATCACCGGAATGCGCAGATGCTGAAAAACGCCGAAAAACGAAAAATATAAACTGTCACTCAAAACTTTTTCGTTTTGTTCTCTTCTTGTCAGCACTTGCAAGGGCTTTCGTATTAAGATGAAGACGGCGTTTTCTCCGTCCGTAGACAGTGCTGTTGCACGGCAAGGACGGAAAAACGTCGAAAAACGAAAAATATAAACAGGGAATTTCAAAATACTTAAAAGTTAATAAATATCCACCCGCAAAGCGGGTGGTATTTCATTTTCGGGCATAGCCCTAATATTACTGGCGGCGCACAAGTGCGCTTTTTATTGGCCTGCCAG
>CAJOLX010000039.1 GCA_905235625.1 uncultured Clostridia bacterium | reverse complement strand
TTTTGCCGCGTCTGAGCCCAAATCTGCCTAACAAAAACTGCAAGCACACATAAATGTGCGGGTTTGAGTTATGTTGTCTCGGCTGAAAAACGTCGAAAAGCAAAAAATATAAATCGCCCAATTAAAACATTTCAAAGATAAAAATTGCGTGGCACAAACTGACTGTTTGCACCACGCTGTTTTTATTCCTATTCTTTTTTGCTTTGTTCTTCGCTTAAGATGCCTGCCCCAAAGTGATTATTCTGCGTCGTCCATGTTTTCCCAGTTATGCCATACTCCCTGAATGTCGTCGTTATCGTCAAACATATCGAGCATCTTATTCATATTCTGCATATCTTCCTGCTCGGTGAGAGTAACGTAAGTTGAGGGAATGTAAGCGGCTTCCGCGGAAAGGAACTTGTAGCCTTTAGCGGCAAGAGCCTCGCTCACTGCGCCGCAGTCGTAAGGATCGGTCCTTATCTCGTAAACGCCTTCGTCGGTGAGAAAATCGGTGGCGCCCGCTTCGAGAGCGTCTTCCATAAGCTTCTCCTCGTCAACGTCTTCCGCCTCGATAAGGATAACGCCTTCCTTATTGAAAAGGAAAGAAACGCAGCCGGACTGGCCCATATTTCCGCCGTATTTGTCAAAATAATGCCTTACGTCGCCGGCAGTCCTGTTTCGATTGTCGGTAAGAGCTTCAACGATAACGGCAACGCCCTTGGGGCCGTAGCCTTCGTAAATAATCGTTTCAAAGCTTGCTCCGCCCTGCTCGCCTGCCGCCTTTTTGATTATTCTTTCAATATTGTCATTGGGCACGTTGTTGGCTTTCGCCTTGGCGATAACGTCCTTGAGCTTGGAGTTGTTGTTGGGGTCGGGGCCGCCCTCGCGAACGACTACTGATATTTCTCTGCCGATTTTGGTGAAAACCTTAGCTCTGGCATTGTCGGTTTTTTCTTTTTTGCGCTTGATCGTGCTCCATTTGGAATGGCCTGACATAAATTTTCCTCTTTTCGCATTTATTTAACTATGTTATTATATAACGCCCCCGCAAGTGTTGTCAAGATTTTTTGAGAGCTCCGCTTTGCCGAGTCTGTTAAATCCGGTAATGCTTTGGGGATTTATATAAGCATTTTCATATGATTTTCTTTATGACTATGCGCCCGAAAATCCGCGAAATTTGCCCACATTCATCGGTTTGTTGACATTTATGCCTCTTTATGTTATACTATGTATTTATGTATTCATGGATTTAATTTTTCAGCATTTCTCGTTCATTCGTTTTTCCCGTTTGTTAAATCGTAGCGCCGTAAGACACGGCGCGAATCTTCAGACTAAACACAAGGGGTAACTTAAATGAAAAAACATGCGGCACAGTTAATTGCACTCATCACGGCGGTGCTCATCGCTTTCGGCGTTGCCGCGCCGACAGCTTTCACGGCTCAAAGCGATATTGACGACGTCACCGCGCAGCTTGAGGCAATTGACACTCTCGCGCAGATGCAGGCGAAAAAAACGCAGTTCACGGTTTCCGGCCACTATGACGCGTCAAGCTCCGCGTCGGTGGAAGAGCATCTGAACGCGGTAAACGGTTACAAAAACTACGTTATTGAAATGCGCGCGAAGAGAGAAGCGGCAAAGCAGGCTTACGAAGCCCTTTCGGAGAGCGATAAACAGCAAATTCCGCAGACGCTCGTTTCAAAGCTTTCCGACACTCTCGACACTGTTTACAGCCCGCGCACGGCTACCATAACGCGCAGATATGACGAATACTGCTACGAGGTCATTTTTCCGAGAAACTACGTTTATGAGCTGAGCCCGCATTTTTCGCCGGGCATAGATATGCCCGCAACCATCATAATCACCGACACTTCCACCCTTGACAGCGATTCATGGACTCCGGACGGGCCTTACGTTTACGGCACAAACAACTATCTTTTGACCTACTGCTGCGACCTTGAGGTTATTCCGTCGGACGGCACTCACTACAAAATCGGCAATCTTGAAGACAGCGGCCACTACGGCGAAAATTCCGCAAGGCATATCAGAGCCATTGTTGAAAATTCATACCCGTTTGTCACTATTGATGAGATGAAAGCCCATCTCAAAGAAGGCGGGCTGGATGAGGATTTTGTTGACAGCCTCACAAGGGGCGATATCATAGCCGGCGTGCAAATGGCTATCTGGGCTTATTCAAATATGAGCGAAGAGCGAATCGAGGAATCCGTGTTTTACGGAGGCTCGCTCGACATAAGCAAGCAGGGCGTAATGACTCTTTATCACAACTACTCCAATGAAATTTGGGACTGGACGCCCGCGGTCAGAAACCGCAGAACCTACAGCGAAGAGTCGGCATATAAAGTAAACAATCTCGTATATTATCTTTACAGCCTTGACGGCATTGAGCCCGACGAGGAACAGATAGTCCTTTCAAACGTTGAAATGGTCCGCGCGGAGCAAGAGCCCGACTAGCCCGATACGTTTGACGTTGGGCTTTACGTTGACATCAACGGAAAGCTCGACAGTAACGACGACATAAATATCATTGTTAAAAGCGGCCACGATGACGGCGCCGGCAATTTTGTTGAGACCGACAGCGTTTCCTTAAAAGCCGACACCGAGTCAAGATACCCGATAAACATCACCGCGAAAACGGGAGACACCGTTTCGGTTGAAACGTCCGGCATACAAAACCTTGAAAAAGGCGTTTATCTGTTTGAGCCCGAGGGCGGCAAGGAAGTTTCGCAAACGCTCGTAAGCGTAACCGAAGGCCCCGCGAGAGTGAAGGCGGTAAATTCATTCGTTTTCGGCAATGATATAGAAAAAGGCCTTAGAATTTACAAAACGGATAGCGAAACGGGCGCTCCCATTCCCGACATGGAATTCAATGTTTACAGAGCGGATGAGGCGACCGGTGACAAGCCCTCTCAGGAGGATATTGAGCGCTTTGCCGTTGAATCGGGCAAAGTCGGCAGCATAGTTACGGATTCCACCGGCTACGCATCCTTAACTCTTGAAGACGGCAAATATCTCGTTGTTGAAGCTCCCGCTCCCGATATCGTGGAAGCTCCCGCAGTGCCGTTTTTCATAAACGTTCCCGAGGTTGACCCCGATACCGGAGAAAGCTCTCCCATAGCTTCGGCTTATCCGAAAAACGCGCTTAAAATCACCTATGAAGAGCCGCCGGATTTGATTATCCCCGATAACGTAAAAGGCGCTTTTTCAATCGTCAAGCACAAAACAGGCGACACCGGCACGCTGCTTGAAGGCGCCGAATTCCAAGTGTATCGCCCCGCGAATTACGAAGACGACGAATACGTCACCCTGGAGGGTTCAAACGGCTCTTACGCGGCGGTGCCCGTAACGGTCGGCGAAGACGAGCTCGTTTTGCGCACGGACGGAAGCGGAAAGGCAGTTTCGCCCGAGCTGCCATGCGGCACTTATTATCTTGTGGAAACCAAAGCTCCCCTCGCCTATCATAAATCGAGCGAAATTTTCAAAGTCACCGCCATTATGGACATCATTGATAATCCCATAGAGCCGGTGTATATCGCAAACAGCACGGGCTCTATCCTGCCGGAAACTGGCGGCATAGGCACTTATGTGTTTACCTTCGGAGGATCGGCGCTCATGATTGCCGCCGCTGTCACGGCGATTGCAAAAAGAAAGAAAAAGAAAAAATACTTGTCCGTCACGCAAAATGACGGATAAGTTAAGCTGAAAACAGGCGATAAAAGGCGCCCTCGCTCGGGGATTTCCCGAAGCGGGGGCGTTTTGTTTATAGGTATCGTTCGGCTGAGCGCCGGGGTAAATTCGTCAGGGTTCAACGAGGAAAGAGGGCTCTCTCTCGGTTGATGACGACGGCTGCGATTCGGATGAAGACTGACTCGGCTCGGTGGAAGAAGTGCTCTCGGTTTGAGAGGTCGAGTTTTCGGTCGTTCCGGCGGGCTCTGTTGACGAGGTCGTATCCGTGTTTGACGACGAAGAATCGGATTTGGTCGTCGATGTCGTGGTCGTGGTCGTGGTCGTTGTTCTTGACGTGCTCGATGACCTTCTCTGAGTTGTCGTATTATATCTTCTCGAAGGCTGAGTTGTTGAAGATTCGCTTTCGGAAGTATCTTCTTCGGTGTCTTCAATCGAAGGCTGAGTGGTGGTCGTGTTCCAGGTGGTAAGGTTAGCGTCGGCGGAGGTAAGCGACGAATAATAATCGCTCGTCGACGACGAGGTGGTGTTCTGCCTGCCGGCATTCCTGCTTACCGCGGCTTTGATGATTATCGCCGCAAGCGAAAGAACGACGAGCGCCGCAAGCACAATGCCTACTATCAGCAGGATTTTCTGCTTGTCAACGGGCTTTTTGTCGGCGTTTGCGTCCGCGTTTTCATAAGGATTGTAATCATCATCGCCGGCGTCGCTGTTTGAGCCGTAAGAATTGCGGTATTCCTCTTCGTAATCGGGGTCTTTATCGCCAACCATAGCCTCGGCTATCGGAGCGAAAACGGAAGTATCCTCAGCCGTCATGAATGCGCTCACAACGGTGATATTGTCTTTGCCGCCTCTTTCGAGAGCTTTGCGAATGAGCTTTGCCGAAACGTCCTGCGGAGTTTCGCCGCCCGATATAATGGACGATATCTCGTCGTCCGAAAGCATGTCGGTGAGGCCGTCGCTGCAAAGCAGAATAACGTCGCCGGTGTCAACGTCGTCTATAACGCTCACGTTTGGCGAAAGGGTCGCTTCCTCGGGGAAAACGCCGAGATGCTTCGTGAGCCTCTTCGCGTCGGGCAGAGCGCCCGCTTCGCTTTCGCCGAGCTCGCCCGCGTCAACAAGGCCCTGAGCGTGAGTGTGGTCAAAGCTCGCCTGCTCGAGAATTCCGTTTGAAAAATGATAAATTCTCGTGTCGCCGAGGCTCACGCAAATCAGCTTGCCCTTAACGGCATAAACCGCAGCGAGGGTCGTGCCCATTCTCATACCTTTTGCGGTTATTTCATTGCAGATACGGTTGTTGGCGTCGTCAAGGCAGTTTGAAATCGCAAAGGAAAAATCCTCGCCGCTTTCAAGAATGCTGCCGGCGTGCCTCGCAATGGATTCAACCGCTATTGCGGAGGCGATTTCGCCGTACATTTCGCCGCCCATACCGTCGCATACGGCAAGGTGGAAGGGCTCCGTCATCTTTTGAATATAAGCCTTGCCCTTCGCAAGCCCGTTTTGAGTTGTCAGCTTGCCGTTTAACGAATAATTGTCTTCATTATCCTTGCGAACTCTGCCGGTGTGGGTAACGGCGCACACGTTTGCACTGAGTTTTTTCATAGTATTCTCCTCTTAAAGAACTCCTTCCGACTGTGCCCACTTAACGTAAGCCTCAAGGCTTCTGCGCCTTGCCGGGCTGAGAGAAGCTCCTCCTCTGGTGTATTCGTTCATATTGACGCCTCTGAGCTTGCAAATATATTTTGCGCTCGCGTTAAAGCCGGAGTCAATGGCGTTGTCAAGCAGAATAATCTGCTCGTAGTATTTTTCGGTGCCCTCACTGTCGCCGTTTACGAAGCAGGACCACATTTTAACAAACAGGTCGGCTCCGCAGGTGGTGGGAGTTGCCACCACTCCCCTTGCGCCCTCGTTGAAAGCGTCAAGCAAAAACGGGATGTTTGCCTGCAGCACGTTTGAAGAGCCCTGAACGGCTATTTTCTTCTTTATTTCGGTGAGAAGGCAGGTGGTGTCTTTTATGCCTTTAAATCTGCCGGTCGCCGCGAGAGCGCCGTAAACCTCCGCCTGCATGAGATGAGGCTTCATGCCGGGGAATTCATAAAGAAGCAAAGGCAGCTCCGTTTTGGCGGCGAGAGAATTGAGATATTCGATTTGCTCCTCGGGCCTGTCGCACATTCCTTTGGTAACGAAAACAAGGCCCGTAACCCCCGCCTGCTCGAGAGCCTTTATTTCATAAGCCTCGTCTTCGGGATTATCGGCAAGGTTGGCGGTTGCGAAAACGGGCACTCCGCCCGAGTTTTTAACCGCGAGAGAAGCGCATTTGAGCCTCTCCTCCTGAGTTAAGAGCGTCATTTCGGAAGAGCCGCACACGGCGAACAGATGCTGAGGGGCAAACGACGCCTGCCACGCGACGTATTCTTCATACGCCTTGTAATCAATCGAAAGGTCTTCTTTAAAGGGCGTGAGCACAAGTGAATACACGCCCGCAAATTCGTCAAAATCCGGCATAAAAACACCCCGTTGTCAAAGCAAAATCTTACATTGTAATTATACACTTAAAGAGAGAAAAAATCAACATAAAAATAAAGATAGGACCGCCCCGCTTGACATAAACCGAAATCGCAAATATAATGGGCTTAAAGCCAAAACGAATTAAGGAAGTGTCACTATGTACCGCAAGATAGAAAACGAATATCTCACCTGCGAAATAAACGACTTCGGAGCGGAGCTGCATTCGCTCAAATCAAAAGAAAACGGCAAGGAATACATCTGGCAGGGTCTGCCCGAGATATGGTACGGTCAGAGCCCGATACTTTTCCCCGTGATAGGTCAGCTAAACGGCGACACCTATTATTACGAAGGCAAGGCTTATAACCTGCCGAAACACGGGTTTGCGAGAAAAATGACCTTTACGTGCGAGAGCGCGGAGGGAGCGAAAGCGTCGTTTTACCTTGACGACACGCCCGAAACGCTCGAAAAATATCCGTTTGAATTTCGCCTGAGAGCGGATTTTGAGCTCATAGGCAAATCCCTCGTAAACACTCTTTCGGTTGAAAACCGCTCGGGCAAAAAGATGTTTTTCTCAATCGGCGCTCACCCGGGATTTTGCTGCAAGGTGGGCGACATAATCGAATTTGAGCAGGCGGAAACCGTGCCTACCGAAAGAATTGACTCGACCAATATGCTCATCGACAAAAAGTTCCCCTGCCTCGAAAATGAAAAAGAAATCGTTATAACCAAAGAAATTTTCGAGCCCGACGCTCTCATTCTTTCGGGCCTTAAATCTCAAAAGCTGCGCCTTAAAGGCGAAAACGAGGTTGAATTCACCTTCGGCAATTGCCCCGTGCTCGGCATTTGGGCAAAGCCGGGCGCGCCTTACGTTTGCCTTGAGCCCTGGCACGGCATTAACGACAGCCACGAGGTAAAATCCGACATCTCCGAAAAAAGAGAAATCCGCTCTCTCGAAAAAGGAGAAACCTTCTCCTTCGCCTGGAAAGCGGAAATCATCAAATAATCAAGCCGTTTTAAGCGGCTTAAGCTTAATACACAAGGTTTACGGGCTTGCCTTCTGCGTAGGCCCGTAAATTATTTTTGCATATTTCCATGAGCCTTTCTCTCGTTTCATAGCCTGCCCACGCTATGTGCGGAGTTATCGTCACGTTGTCGAGCCCGAAGAGCGGATTGTCTTTTTCGGGCGGCTCTTTCACCATAACGTCAATACCCGCGGCGGCGATAACGCCGTTTTTGAGAGCGTCCGCAAGGTCTTTTTCGTTAACGACGGGGCCTCTCGAGGTGTTTATGAGCATGGCGGTCTTTTTCATTTTGCCGAGAAATTCGGCGTTTACCATGCCCGTCGTTTCGGGCGTAAGAGGGCAGTGAAGGGTGAGAAAATCGGTGCTTTTCGCAACGGTTTCTCTGTCGGCAAATTGAACGGAGCCGAAGGGCTTTGGATGATTTGTGTTCGCAATAACCTTCATGCCGAAGGATTCGCCTATCTGCGCCACCGCTTTGCCTATTTTGCCGAAGCCGATTATGCCGAGAGTCTTGCCCTCAAGCTCCGTAAGAGGAGCGACCTGATATGAAAAATCCGGGTTGCTCGCCCAGCCGCCCGAATGAACGGACGCCGAGTGAAGCGCAACGGCGTTTGTATGCTCAAGGATGTGGGCAAAAACGCACTGCGCCACCGCCATGGTGCTGTAAGTCGGTATGTTGCACACGGGTATGCCCTTGTCGCGGCAGTATTCCCAGTCCACAACGTTAAAGCCGGTGCTGAGAAGCCCTACGTACTTAACATCCGGCAGCTGCTCGAGAGTTTCGCGGGTGAGCGGAGTTTTGTTGGTGAGGATTATATCCTTGCCCCTCGCTCTGTTTAAGATTTCGCCCGCGGGCGTGCGATCGTAAATATCCGCCTCGCCGTATTCATTCAGCCAATCCCACGAAAGGTCGCCTGGATTCTCGGCAAAAGCGTCAAGTATAACGATTTTCATAACATCATCTCCGAAATCATGCGGTTTAAACTTTGATTTATTATATCACAGCCGAAAGAAAAAAGCACTCAAAAATTGCGTTTTTTGACAAAATATCGTGAAAATGTTGATAATTCGTTAATTTTATAATATAATGTAAATTGATTTTGTGCGTCCCGAAACGCAGAAAGACGAAAAACCCCGATTAAATTCATTCCTTTCTCAGAGGCGGATTTATTTTGACTAAGAAAAAGCAGCAAAAAAAAGCCCTGTTTTTTGCCGGGCTCATATTGGTGGCTGTGGCTTTTCTTCTGGAAGCGCTCATCATTTCAAAGCGCTATGACTGGATGTGGACATGGTACACGGATCTTCGCAAAATCCTTATGGATCTTGAAGACCGCATCACAAACCTTGACCGCAGCTTTGAATTCGTTTTGGCGATAATGGCGCTCTTTATCATAAAGGCGTTTTTCCCCATTTACACCACTTCCACCGTTTGCCTTATCACGGGCATAGTTTTTCCGCTGTATGCCGCAATACCGATCAACATGGTCGGGCTCGGCATTCAGTTCACAATAAAATATTTCTGGGGCAGGCATTTCGGAGCGGGCTACGCCTGGAAGCTGCTGCAAAAGAACGACTCCATGCGCTCTGTAATTCAGCACGGCGGCAAAGGCAACCCCGCGGTGCTTTTCGCCGTAAGAATGGTGCCCGCGGTGCCGGCAAATTTAGTGTCGTCCATTTACGGCTCGTTCGATTTCGGCTATTGGAAATTTATGGCAATATCCCTGCTCGGATTTTCGCCGAAGCTCATTTCGTCCACAATCGCCGGTACGAATATGTTTGACCCGCTGTCAATAGGATTTTTGCTGCCGGTCATGCTCATCTGCCTCGTAACGGGCATCTCGTGCCTGAGCGCAAACGGCGTGTGGAATCTCGTTGACAGGTTTGCTAAATCTTATGACAAGCGCCGCAAAGAGAGAGAACTCAAAAAAGCCGGCAGTCAAGAGGAAAACGCCGACGCCGACGAAATAAATAAAACAAACGAAGTAAACCACGCCTCCGAAATCACGGAGCAAACCCCTAAGGAGAATTGAAAATGGTCAAAAACTCGATTTTAAGAGAAAACATTGCCTCCGGCAAATACGACGAAGCGTTTGCCGCGCTTTACAAAAAGGAGGATATCGAAGCTCAAAAGAGCAGATATATCCGCGTTTCAAATGAATTTGACGAGATATTCGGCGAACGCCGCGAGGTGGAGGTATTCTCCGCTCCCGGCAGAACCGAGGTGGGCGGCAACCACACCGACCACAACCACGGCAAGGTGCTCGCAGCGGGCGTTGACCTTGACGCCATAGCGGTCGCTTCCAAAAACGACGACGGCATCGTGCGCGTTAAGAGCGAAGGCTACGATATGGACGTTGCCGATCTTAATGAGCTTTATCCTCACGAAAATGAAACGGGCCACTCCCCCGCTCTCGTCAGAGGCGTTTGCGCCGCGTTCAAAGAGAGAGGCTACGAGATAGGCGGATTTGACGCCGCCACCGCTTCAAACGTGCTGTCGGGCTCGGGGCTTTCTTCGTCCGCCGCGTTTGAGGTGCTTATCGGCACTATTCTCAACAACCTCTACAACGGCGGCAGAATTGACAGCGTTGAAATCGCTCAGATAGCGCAGTACGCCGAAAACGTTTATTTCGGCAAGCCCTGCGGCCTTATGGACCAGACAGCCTGCTCGGTAGGCGGATTTGTTAAAATTGATTTCAAAGACCCCTCTGCGCCCGTCATAAACAAGGTTGATTTTGACTTTGCTTCCTGCGGCCATTCCCTTTGCATTATTGACTCCGGAGCGGATCACGCCGATTTAACGGACGATTACGCCGCCGTCAGAGGAGAAATGGAAAATGCTGCCGCCGTGTTCGGCAAAAAGGTGCTCAGAGACGTTGACAGAGCGGAATTTGAGGCGAATATCTCAAAGGTAAGAGCCGAAGTAAACGACAGAGCCGTGCTCAGAGCAAAGCATTTCTTTAACGAAAACGACCGAGTTGACTCCGAGGTTTCGGCGCTCGAAAGCGGAGATTTCGAAGCTTTCAAAGCAATCGTCACCGACAGCGGCTTTTCTTCCTACATGTATAATCAAAACGTTTTCACCTGCAAATATCCCACTTCTCAGGCGGTTTCCGTAGCCCTTGCGATGTGCCACGATTTGCTCAAGGGCAAGGGCGCGTGGAGAGTTCACGGCGGCGGATTTGCAGGCACCGTGCAGGCCTTCGTGCCGAACGAAATGCTGCCGCAGTTTAAAAGCGCCATATGCTCGGTATTCGGCGAAAATTCCTGCTACGTGCTGAATATCAGGCCCGTCGGCGGCATAAAAGTGATAGGTGAATAATATGGACGTTTCTCACGTGCGCTCAATTCTTGAAACGCTCTGCTCAAAGGGCGGCGTTTCAGGTTTGGAGAGCGACGCCGCGGAAGAAGCGGCAAATATGCTTAAGAAATATATGCCCGTTCGCCGTGACAATCTCGGCAGCGTAACGGGCAAAAAGGGCGAAGGAGCGGGCGTTTTGCTTGACGCTCACATCGACCGCATAGGTTTGATAGTAACAGCCGTTAAAAAAGGCGGATTTTTAAAGGTCGCCAAGGTCGGCGGCGCCGACGCGAGAGTGCTCACGGGAGCCAAGGTGACCGTTCACGGCAAAAAAGACGTTTTCGGCGTGATAAGCTGCGTTCCCCCTCACCTTGCCAAAAAGGACTCGGAAAACAAAGCGACCGCCTTTGAGGATATGACCGTTGACACCGGGCTCACTTTTGAGCAGGCGAGCGAAATAATCTCCCCGGGCGACAGAATTACGGTAAACGGCTCTTTCCTTGAGCTTTTGGGCGGCAAAATAGCTTCCCCCTGCGTTGACGACAGGGCGGGAGTTGCGGCTGTGCTCAGGTGCCTTGAGCTGCTTGAGGGCAAAGAAACCTGCCCGATAGAGGTCGTCTTTTCCTCTCAGGAGGAAACGGGCGGCAGCGGCGCTCTTGCCGGAGCTTTCGCGTCCGAAGCGGACACCGCGATAGGCGTTGACGTTACCTTCGCGAGCGCGCCCGGAGTGAGCAAGGATATTTACGGCTCCCTCGGCGACGGCGCTCTCGTAGGCTTTGCCCCATCCCTTGATTACGAAATGAGCAAAGAGCTTATGAGAATAGCGGCGGAAAACGGCATCAAAGCGAAGCCCGAGGTCATGGGCGGCAGAACGGGCACCGACTGCGACGAAATCCAAACGTCGAGAGGCGGCATAAAAACCGCTCTCATTTCAATACCCATAAGGAATATGCACACCTCGGTCGAAGTGTGCGCGCTCGAAGATATAGAAGAAACGGCGCGCCTTATGGCTCAGTATATTCTCGAAAGGAGCGGCGGCAATGCTTGAAATGATTAAAGAGCTCTGCTCCCTTCGCGGAATATCCGGCAGAGAGAGCGAGGTAAGAGATTACGTCATCTCAAAAATCGACGGTTACTGCGATTATTCCGTCGACCCCCTCGGCAATATAATCGCGTTCAAAAAGGGCAAAAACAGAGCCGAAAACAAGGTGATGATAGACGCTCACATGGACGAGGTGGGCTTTATCGTGACGGGCGTTGACTCCGACGGCCTGCTCAAATTCTCAAACGTCGGCGGCGTTGACACAGCCGTGTTTCTCGGCAGAAGCGTCACGGTGGGCGAAAACGCCCTGCCGGGAGTGGTGGGCATAAAGCCCATTCACCTCGTTGACAAAAGCGGCGAAAACGATTTGCCGCAAAAAGACGAGTTATATATCGACATCGGCGCTTTAAGCAGAGAAGAGGCTCTTAAAGCCGTTCAGCCGGGCGACGAGGTCTGCTTCGAGGCGGATTTTGAGCAGTTCGGCGACGGATTTATCTGCTCAAAAGCGATTGACGACAGAGCCGGCTGCGCAATTCTTATTGACCTTATCCGATCCGAGCTCGAATACGACTGCGTATTCAGCTTCAGCGTGCAGGAAGAAATCGGCACGAGAGGCGCTGCTGCAAGCGCGTTTACGGCGGCGCCCGACTATGCGATAGCGGTTGAAACGACCACCGCCGCGGATATTTACCCCGCGGAGGACGAAGAGAGAGTGTGCGTTTGCTCCGAAGGCGCGGTAATTTCATTTATGGACAGAGCAACAGTATATAACCCCGAGCTTTACCGCCTTGCGCTTGACACTGCGAAAGAGAACGGCATAAAGGCGCAAACGAAAACCAGAGTTGCGGGCGGCAACAACGCCGGAGCAATTCACAAGAGCAGGGGCGGCGTAAAAACCGTGGCGGTTTCCGTGCCCACAAGATATCTGCACTCCCCCTCCTGCGTTTGCAAATATGAAGACGTTGAGAGCTGCAGAGCGCTCATAGAAGCCCTCGCGGCGGTAATGGCGCAATGCTGAAGCTATGTGAAAACATATCTGAGCTGTCATTTTTGCCGGCAGATCCGTTTTGCGCAAAAATAACGGCGCTTGCGATGACCTACGGCTTTGATATGCCGCACGCAAGGTTTTACACGCAGGGAAATTCCGCGGCAATATCCGCCGCCGATTCATGCGCCGTGATTTATGCCGACGAAAGCGCGGATTTTGAAGAAATAAAGAGCTTTATCGGCTTTCTCGGCAGCCCGACAGTTCAATCCTCAGAAAAAAATCTTGAAAAACTCGGCTTAAAACCAAACAGAGGGTCGTATATAGTAAAATATGACGGCAAAGAAGCTGTAAAGCCAAATAACTTTACAAATGAATTTGAGCTGAAAGCAGTTTATAACCTTCTTAAAAGCCGAAATTTCAGCGTAGGCACGTATAATTCATTTGCAGAGAGCATTTGCCCGAGGCTTTGTAAAGGCACAGCCCTTTACGGCGGAATTAAAGAAAAAGAGCTTGAAGCCTGCGCTTTCAGACTCTTTGACGGGCAAAAAAGCGTGCTTATGGGCGCCGTTGCCACGGCAAAAGAGCACGAGGGCAAGGGGCTCGCTTCGTCTTTGGTGCCGTATCTCGCAAGCGGCGGCAAAGAAACCTTTTTATTTTGCAGAGAAGACAGTTTGCTTGAATTTTATAAAAAAATCGGCTTCTCCCCTTGGGGCAGATGGGCCGAAAGTGACGAGGTGTTTATATGAGCGGAGTTTATTTGCTGATTGCGCTCACAGCCTTTTTCAGCGCGGCGTGTATTTTGCTCAGAAGAAAGAACAAATCATTTGAAGGCATGATTTGCAAGTTTATGGCGTCATTCGCTTTCATTTCTCTTGCAGTGCTGGGCAACTATTTAAACCCGGGCAACACAGGCTATTTCAGCATGATGTGCATTGCGCTGATGTTCGGCTTTTGCGGAGACGTTTTTCTCGGCATAAAAGAAATTGCCCCCACCTTTAAGAAAAAGCTCGTTCCTATCGGCACGGGATATTTTCTTATAGGCCACGTCTTTCAGATGATAGCGTTTATAAATCTCTACGGCATGAATTACTACACGCTCATCTTCTGGGGCGTCGGCGTAATACTGACGCTGATACTTATGAAGATAATGAAAATAAACGCCAAAAGCGCGTTCGGAGCGCTCCTGTGCGTTTATTACTCAATACTCGTCTGGAAGGTAGCTTACGCCGTGTTCCTCGTTTATCACGAGCCCTCTGCGGCAAATATTATGGTGCTTGCGGGAGCGGCGCTGTTCCTCATAAGCGACACTTGCCTCGGCGTTCTTTATTTCACACCCGTTAAGAAAAAGAACCTCTTTGTAACCGCGGAGCTTTCCACCTACTACCCCGCTCAGATACTTATGGCAATGAGCATAGCTTTCAGATAAAACTTATCACATAAATAAACAAGCTGAGATAACGGATAATCCGAAATCTCAGCTTAATTTTTGCCTTTTCGGCGGCGTTTTAATCTTTGACGATATACTTAAATGAATAAGTTGCGCCGTCTTCTATGTTGATTTTTGCGATGTCTCTCTTGGTTCTTGTGCCGTTAACGTAGCACACCCATTCGCCGCCCGTTAGGTCGGTGAATTTGGCAACCTCGATAAATCCGTTGCTGTTAACCGTGACAAGCGCTTTCTCCTTGAGAGCGTCGCCCAAAACGGTTTGATCGGAATAAATCTCATAAGAGCCGTCAATTCTGTCCGCTCCGTCGAGCCCTTTTTCATAAGGATTGATAACCTCATATATGAAATGGGAGGCGGCGCCTTCGGTATTGCCGTAAATGGTGCGAAGCTTAGTGGGGTCTTCGGTGACAACGGTGTTTAAATCTTCGGCCTCTTTGCCTATTTTGCCGGATGAGCAGGCGGTAAATACGCAGGCGGAGCAAAGAATTATCGCAACTGCAGCTATAAGTTTTTTCATAAATTTTACCTCTTAAATCGAAGAACGCCGTGAGCGCTCCGTACTTCATTTTTTGTAATAATATCACAAAATAAGGCGTAAATCAAGAGAATTAATGTTAATTAACCGTGAAGAGCCCTTTGCATTATTCTAAAGCACAAACAGTTTAACGTAAAGCGGTTATTGGATTTTTACTCCGGCTGTTGAATTGAGCCTTAACCGTGACGAACTGATTGCATTATCTAAAGCACAACAGTTTAATGTAAAGCGGTTATTGGATTTTTACCCCGGCTGTTGAATTGAGCCGTAACCGTGACGGGATATATTGCCTTATCCTAAATCAAACGGTTTTAACAGTGGGTATGGCTTGCGATTATTGTTGTGATAGGAATATTGCTGGTGCAAAAAAAGTTAAGTAAAAAG
>CAJOLX010000038.1 GCA_905235625.1 uncultured Clostridia bacterium | reverse complement strand
ATGGTCGGCAAGCTCAACGGGGGAGGAAACGTCGTTAAGTCCCTCAAAATTTACCCCTTTTACCACCCTGCCGTCTCTTACGTCAAGGCAGGGTATTATTCTTTTCGTTATCATTTAGCCGCCTCAACCGCCTCTCTTATGGAAATCGCGCCCGTGTAGTAAGCCTTGCCGATTATCGCGGCGTAAAGCTCAAGGCTCCTCAAACGCTTCACGTCGTCAAGGCTTGAAACCCCGCCCGAAGCGGTCACGTTGACGCCGAATTTTTCGTTAAGGCTCTTGTAAAGCTCGAAGTTCGCCCCCTGCATGGCTCCGTCCTTTGAAACGTCGGTCACTATGAGGGTGGAAACTCCCGTCTGCTCCATCATTTCGCAAAATGAAAAAGCGTCGTAGCTTGAATTTTCCGTCCAGCCCTTGACGGCGACAAAGCCGTCTTTTATGTCCACCCCTACGGCTACCTTTTCGCCGTATTTTTTAACGGCGGCTTTTAAAAATTCGCTGTCGTTTACGGCGGCAGTGCCGAGGATAATTCTGTCAATCCCTGCTTCAATGTATCTGTCGGCGGTTTCGAGAGAGCGTATGCCTCCGCCGATTTCACAAAAGAGACCGGACTGCGAGGCGAGCCGGCTCACCGTTTCGATATTGGGAGTTTCGCCCGTTTTCGCGCCCTCAAGGTCAACGATGTGAAGGCAGGAAGCGCCTTGATTTTTAAAGTCGCGCGCAACCGAAAGAGGGTCGTCATTGTAAACGGTCATTTGGGAATAATCGCCCTTATAAAGGCGCACCGCTTTGCCCTCATATAAATCAATAGCGGGAAAAATCAGCATTTTCAGCCCTGCCTTTCGCAAAAAGCTCTGAGTATATTAAGGCCCACGTCGCCGCTCTTTTCGGGGTGGAACTGAGTGCCGAAAACGTCGCCTTTCACCACTGCCGCCGTGAGCGGAGCGCCGTATTCGGCAACGGCAGCCGTGTCTTTTTCACACCCTGAGGCGTAATAAGAATGCACAAAATAAACGCAGTCGCCCTCGCTGATATACTTAAACAGGCCGTTGTCGCCGTTTTTGAAAATGAGAGGATTCCAGCCGATGTGCGGTATCTTATAGTCTTCGGGTATCACCTCGGATATAGGGCGTATTTCGCCTTCTATGAGCCCGAGCCCCTCGTATTCGCCGTATTCATAGCTCTTTTCAAAAAGAAGCTGCATGCCCAGGCAAATGCCGAGCAGGGGCTTGCCGCGCGAGGCGAGCTCCTTAACGGTTTTGTCAAGCCCCGTTTCTTTGAGCTTTAAAGCGGCGTCGCCGAAAGCGCCCACTCCCGGCAAAATCACCCTGTCGGCGTTTCCGATTACTTCCGGGTCGGAGGTAACGACGGCTTTTTCGCCTATCGCGTCAAAAGAGCAGGTGAGGGAAAAAAGATTGCCCACGCCGTAATCTATAATTGCCGTCATCAAATCGTACCTTTCGTTGATGGAATTTCGTCCGCGTATTCGGGGTCTGTTTTGACCGCTTCTCTGAGGCTTCTCGCAACGCTCTTAAAAGCGCCTTCCGCTATGTGGTGGGAATTTCTGCCCTCCGGCTGACGGATGTGAAGAGAAATGGGAAACGCGCGAACGAAAGCCGCAAAGAATTCTTCTACGAGCTCGCTGTCGAAATCGCCGATTTTCTCGGTGGGTATCTTGAGCGAATAATTAAGGCTGCTTCTGCCGCTGATATCCACGGCTGAAATTATCAGCGCCTCGTCCATCGGAATTATCGCGCTGCCGTAGCGGGTTATTCCTCGCTTGTCGCCCAGAGCCCTCTCAAACGCGCTGCCGAGGCAAATGCCTATATCCTCTGTGGTGTGATGATAGTCAACGTTTGTGTCGCCTATGCACTTAACGTCAAGGTCAAATCTGCCGTGATGGGCAAAGAGGGTGAGCATGTGGTCGAGAAAACCGCAGCCCGTGTTTATGTTGCAAATGCCGGAGCCGTCGAGGTCAAGATTTAAAACGATGTCGGTTTCAGCCGTTTTTCTGTTAATTGTCGCTAATCTCATAGTATTCCTCCGTTATTTCTTTAAGAGCAGTTATCAAAGCTTCCATTTGCTCTCGCGTGCCGATTGAAATTCTGTTGTAATCCTTGATTTTTTGCGGAGTAAAGTGCCTTACGAGTATGCCTTTTTCGCGAAGTGACAAGTAAATCTCTTCGCCCGATATTTCGGGATGCTTCGCAAAAACGAAGTTGGTGCTCGAGTCGCTCACCTCAAAGCCGAGCTCTCTGAGCTTTTCGGTCGTATATTCGCGGTTTTTAACGATTGCCGCAACGTTCTTTGCGGTATATTCCGGGTTTTCGAGAGTCGCAAGCCCTGCGGCGGCGGTCATGGAATTTACGTTATAAGGATTCATCGAAAACTTAACGGTGTTAAGGCTCGTTATCAGCTCTTTGCTGCCTATGCCCATGCCGAGCCTTGCGCCCGCCATTGACCTGCTCTTTGAGAAGGTCTGCGTGACGAGAACGTTGTCGTATTTTTTCACGAGAGCCACGCTGCTCTCGCCGCCGAAATCAATGTAAGCCTCGTCTATGACCACAACGTTATCGGGGTTGCTTTTGACTATTTCTTCAATTTCGTTAAGCGGAAGCGCTTTGCCCGTTGGAGCGTTGGGGTTCGCGATGAATATCGTTTTGCCTATACCCAGATAATCGCGGTAATCTATGGAGAGGTCGTCCTTAACGGGTATCTCTTCGTAAGGAACGAGATTTACGTTTGCAAACACCTTGTAAAAGCCGTAGGTAACGTCGGGGAAAACGGCGGGTCGGTCTTTGCCGCAAAAAGTGATAAACGCGAAGTTAAGTATTTCGTCCGAGCCGCTCGTCATGAGCACGCATTCGGGGCTTAAGCCGAAATGCTCGGCGGTCTTTTTTGTGAGCTCTCTGCTGTCGGGGTCGTTATAGAGGTTGAGCCCCTCGGCTGCCTTTGCCGCCCTCTCTCTGACGCCCGGCGCCGGAGGAAACGGCGACTCGTTTGTGTTAAGCTTTACGTAGGTTTTGCCTGCCGGCTGCTCCCCGGGCACGTAAGGCTCGAGAGAGGCAAACTCAGGTCTTATATAATTACTCATTCTTATCATCCTTAAGTCTTATTACGGCGCTCCTTGAGTGAGCGGTCAAGCCCTCTTGCTTCGCGAAATATTCAACGTCATAGGCAAGGTCGGAGAGCGCTTCCTTTGTGAAATAGGAATACTGCGTTTTCTTCACGAAATCGTCAACCGACAGGGGGCTTGAAAATCTGGCTGTGCCGGAGGTGGGCAGGGTGTGGTTCGGGCCCGCCATATAATCTCCGAGAGCCTCGGGGCAGTATCTGCCCATGAATACGGAGCCCGCGTGGCGAATGGAATCGAGATAGTCAAACGGTTCGTCAACGCAGAGCTCAAGATGCTCGGGCGCTATCCGGTTCGCGATGTCGATAACCGCTTCAAGGCTGTCCGCTACGATTATTTTGCCGTTATTGTCTATCGAAGCTCTCGCAATTTCTTCTCTTTCAAGAAGCGGGAGCTGCTTTTCTATTTCGTCCCTTACCTTTTCGGCAAGCTCGTATGAATCCGTCACGAGCACGGCGCTCGCCATTTTGTCATGCTCCGCCTGAGAGAGCAGGTCGCACGCAACGTATTCGGGGTTTGACTTGCCGTCTGCAACGATGAGTATTTCGCTCGGGCCGGCTATCATATCTATTGAAACCTCGCCGTAAACCTGCTTTTTCGCTTCCGCTACGAAAGCGTTGCCGGGGCCCACTATCTTATCCGCTTTGGGAATGGTTTCGGTGCCGTAAGCAAGGGCGGCTATCGCCTGCGCTCCGCCTACCTTGAATATTTTGTCAACTCCCGCAACCTTTGCAGCGGCGAGAATGCAGGGGTTTACCTTGCCGTCCGCTCCCGGGGGAGTGACCATAACCACCTCTTTAACGCCGGCGGTCTTTGCCGGTATCGAATCCATAAGCACCGTTGAGGGATAGGCGGCTGTGCCTCCCGGCACGTAAAGCCCGGCTCTGTCAACGGGTATGACCTTCTGACCGAGCACTATTCCCTTGTTTTCGCTTATTATGAAAGAATTGCGCACCTGCCTTTTGTGAAAATCGGTTATATTGTCGCGCGCTCTTTTAAGCACTTTTATGAATTTATCGGGCACGGCGGCGAACGCCTCGTCGATTTCTTCGGGGCTCACTTCAAAGTTTTCAATATCCGCCTTGTCAAATTTGAGAGTGTATTCTCTCAAAGCCTTGTCGCCGTTTTGCTTAACGTTTTCAATTATCTGCTTAACGGTTTCTCTAACCGAGTCGGTCGAAGTGCCTCTTATGAAAATATCGGAAACGTCCGTTTCGTCATATTTCATTATCCTTATCATTTTATTGCCTCCCGCATTCTGCCGGTTATTTCATCTATTTTGTCGCCCTTGAATCTGTAAGACGCTTTGTTTGAAATAAGCCTTGCGCTTATGTCCACTATTTCTTCAATCACTTCAAGGTTGTTTTCTCTGAGCGTTGCGCCCGTTTCGACTATATCGACTATAACGTCGGAAAGCCCGAGCAGCGGCGCTATCTCAATGGAGCCGTTAAGATGGATAACGTCAATGCTTCTGCCTCTTGATTTATAATAATCCGAAGCGATTTTTGAAAACTTGGTAGCGACGGTCAGAGTTTTGCTCCTGTTGTCTCTGTATCCCGACGGAGCGGCCACAGCCATTCTGCATTTGCCCACTCCGAGGTCGAGCAGCTCAAAAACGTCCGGCTCGTATTCGAGCAAAATGTCTTTGCCCGCAACGCCTATGTCGGCGGCGCCTCTTTCAACGTATATGGCAACGTCCGAGGGCTTTACCCAGAAATATCTCACGCCGTTTTCTTTGCTTTCAAAAATGAGCTTTCTGTTTTGCTCCTTTATTTCGGCGCATTCGTAGCCGGCGCGTTCAAACATGCCGTAAACCTTTTCGCCGAGCCTGCCTTTCGGCAGAGCGATATTTACAAAACTATCCAAGGTGAACCTCCATTACAGCTCAATGAGAGTTTTATATCTCAGCTTTTCCGGCACGCTTGAAAGCGCAAGCACGCAGTTGCCGCTGTCGGTAAGCTCTTTTACTTTTCGGTTGATTTTAAGCAAATCGGCGCCCTCGCTGTAGAGAAGCAGCACGTCCACGTCGTATTGCTTGCCTTTATCGAAGATTTTTTCAAGCTCGTCAAGATAGACGGCAAAGCCGATCGCTTTTGATTTTTTGCCCATTTTGCTCATGAGAGCGTCGTATCTGCCGCCAGAGAGCACGGAGGCGGGCACGCCGTAAACGTAGCCCTTGAAAACTATGCCGTTATAATAGTTAAGGTCGCCCGAATAGGAGAAATCGACCTGCGTCATGTCGTCAAACTCTTTAAGGGAATTGAGCGTTTTCTCAAGGCTGTCAACAAGCTCGCAGTCGGGCAAAAGAGCGCGCAGCTTTTTGATTGCGGCAGAGGAGCTGTCGTGAATTGAAATGAGCTCTGTAAAGAGCGCGCATTTTTCATCCGAAATGCCTTCCGCACGGCAGAGCGCTTCAATGCCGTGCTGATTTTTTTCGCCCGCAAGCCTTAAAAGCTCGCCCGAAACGGAGCTGTCGGCGGTGAGCAGAGAAACGGCGTAAGACAAAACGTCAAGGTCGGTTATAACGAGCACGCTTTGGTCGGATATGAGCTTTAGGCTCATTGCCGCGAGCGAAAGAGTTTCGCTTATGCAGTAAAGGTCAATGTTGCCCATGCATTCAAGGCCCGCCTGAAGAAGCTCCTTGTAGCTCTTTGTGTTTTTTGACACCCTGTAAACGTTTTCGTTATAGTAAACCTTGCGAATGCCCTGCGGAGTGTCTTTTGTGTTTTTTATGATAGACAGGGTAACGTCGGGTTTCAGAGCCATGAGCTTGCCGCTCGTGTCGTTAAAGGTGATAACGTTTTCGCTCGTCAAAAACTCTTTGTTTTGAACGTAGAGGTCGTATTCCTCAAACTTCACCATTTTGTATTGCTCGTAGCCGTATTTTTCATAAAGGGAGCGAAGAGAAAAGATGATTTTTTCTTCGTCCGTCAGGGAAAAATCATTTATTTTCATCTTCGTTCATCCTCTCTATCGCGGTTTTATAGCCGCCGTTGCCGTAGTTGAGGCAGCGGCTCACCCTGCTTATGGTGGCGGTGCTTATGCCTATTTCGCGGGAAATCGCAAGATAGTTTTCGCCGTCATAAAGCCTTTTTGCCGCCTCAAGACGCTGTGACATATCCTGTATTTCCTTTATCGTGCAAAGGTCTTCAAAAAAATCATAGCATTCCTGCTCGTTTTGAAGATTGAGTATCGCTTTTATGAGCCTGTCGGTCTGTTCGTTTCTGAAATCCATATTAACCTCGCAAAAAATCGTCAATATAGTTATGATTGCTCTTTGATTTAGCATATTATCACATTAGCACGCTAAAGTCAAGAGCTTTTTATTTCGTTTTCGGCTTTATTTTAATTTTTACGGAGTATCGGGGTGTGTTCACTCGAAAATGTGCATCGAGATTATCGACGGATCCTTTATTTTAGCCTGAATTTCATAAGCGTGAGGCTCGAGAAAATCGTCGGCGCATTCGCTTAAAGCTTCTTTTCTGAGATAGGAGGCGATATCGGAGCAGATTTTTTCAAGCTTCGCGATTTGGTATTCTCCCGTTTCGCCCGTCAGCAGCTCTTCGAGCTCAAAGGCGAGGTCGGGGAAAATTTCAAAAGATTTCATGCCTTTCAGCGCCCATTTGTAAAACGGAGCGTAGGAGGAATTAACGAGATAAGCGAAGGATACGCAGCTTTCGGCAAATTTTGCCAGAGCGAGCGCCGCGGCGCCCTTTTCGCCGTGTTTTAAGCACCTTGCAAAATTGTATTGACCGCTCTGAGCCATTTCTATAACTCTGAGCGATAATTTTTTGAGATAAACGTCGCGGGGCATTCCCGTTTTGATTTTTTCTCTTATCGCCGTGAATTCTCCGAGGTCGTCTCTGAAAACTTCGCCCGACACGGCGCAGGCGAGAGAATGCTCGGGCAAAGAGAGCCACTGAGCGGCGCTTTCGGGCGCGCCGCCGGAGCCTGTGTAGGTTCTGTAAAAATCCGATATTCTCATCACGCCGAAGTGGTTTTTACCGTAAGGCAAAACCTTCGCTTTCGCGGGCTTACCGGGCATATCGGGCAAAGCGGCGTAAGCTCTCGCGAGAGAAAAGCCGATTTTGTCATAATCGCCGTCCGTCAGCCACAGGCAAAAGCCCGCGCCGCTGTCGTGGTCGGCGCTTATATCGTCGTCAAAGCCGAAGCAGTCGGAGCCGCCGCCCGCAAGGCCCACGGCTATTCTGCTCTCATATTCGGCAAAGCCGTTTTTTATCATATCTTTTCCGCAAAATTCGTAATATTCGCGGCTCAGCTCAAGCCCTGCCATAATATTTATCCGCCCTTTCGTTCAGAAGCTTTTCGTCGGCAAACCTTCCGAAATATCCGTAAGCAGTCGCCGTGTTGCGGCAAGTGAAAGCGTATTTATCGTAAGTTACGTATTTGTCGCTTGAAAGAATCTTGATTGCCTTGTCGAGCAGGGGAGACACTCTTTCGTCCGAAAAATCAACGTCGTAATACAGCTGAGCGAGATTTACGAGGCTTATAGCGTTTTCGAGAGCGTTTTTCTCGTCCTTTTCCGTTATTTTTATCGCCTCGAGATAGCTTTCCTCCGCTTCTTTAAACCTGCCGAGGTCTTTGAGCGCAAGCGCCGTATTATTGTAAAGCCCGGCTATGAGCGGGTCGTCCTCCGGCAGAGCGGCGGTCAGCAAACGTTTTGCTTTGTCATAATACTGCATTGCGTCTTCGCTCATCTCAAATCTTTTCATCGTGGTGGCGCAGTTGAGATAGAGCGTGCCGGCGGTTTTGTCGTCAAGGGGAGCGATCTTTATTATTTCAAAGCATTTGTCAATGCATTCGAGAGCCTTTTTCCTTTGCCCCGTTTGCCTGTAAAAGCCCACAAGCTCGTTCAGCACCGTGAGCAAAGAGAGGTCGTCGCCGCTTTCTTCACATTCTTTTCGGCATTTTATGAGATAATTCGCGGCGCCGGACACGTCTTCGCGGGCAAAATAAGAGTCAAGCTCTTTTATAAATTCTGACGGTTTAAACGCTGACATATTGTAACCTTTCTGCATTGAAAAAGAATTTGAATTATGATAAAATTAAAGGGTAATATTTTTTAAAATCGGAGGTGAAAGAGTGAAAAACGGTTTCTTTGCCATGGTTTCAAGAATGAAATACATCAACCGCTGGGCGCTCATGCGCAACGAGCACAGCGAAAACCTCATGGAGCATTCCTTTGAGGTGGCTTCAATCGCTCACGCTCTGGCGGTTATCGGCAACAAACGCTTCGGCAAAAATTATGATTGCAGCAGAGCCGCGCTGCTCGGCCTTTATCATGACACGCCCGAAACGCTCACCGGCGATATGCCCACTCCCGTTAAGTATTACAGCGAGGAGGTGCGCAAGGCTTATAACACGGTTGAAGACGAGGCGAGCAAAAGTCTCGTTGAAATGCTGCCGGACGAATTCAAAGACGAATACGAATCGCTCTTTATCCGCGACCCGTCGGACAGTGAGCTGTGGAAGCTCGTGAAGGCGGCGGATAAAATCAGCGCTTTGATAAAATGCATGGAAGAAAAGAAGGCGGGCAACTCGGAGTTTGATTCCGCGGCTCAGAGCACGGCGGAGTCTATCGAGGCTCTCGGCGTTGAAGAAGCGGCGGTGTTCGTAAACGAATTTTTGCCTGCTTACGACCTTACTCTCGACAGGCTCAAGGATAAATAAAATTTTTTATTAATTACAATATATATTACCACTTTCACGCACCTAAATCAAGAAACAGGGGTGATTATTTTGAAGGCCGGAAAAAAAGCAGCCGCACTGATTTCGGCGCTCATTTTAATTTGCGCGTGTCTTACCGCATGTGAAATAAAGATACCTTTGATTGACAAAACGAAAAACGAAGAAACCACTGTCGAAACAACCACTCTGCCGCCCGATCCCGACGGCTGGGCAGCGGCTTATTCCGATTATCTTACTTCGCTTTGCGCGGGCGAGCCCAACAAAGCGGGCTACGATTACGAAATAGAAGAATGCGTATTTGACATTGCCGACGTTAACGCCGACGGCATCCCCGAGCTGCTTATTTCGGAGGGCGATAAAGAAGCTTCAAAGGTCGATATTTGCTCCTACGACGGCTATGACGTTATTTACGCGGGCTCCGCCGGCGCAAACGGAGAGGTGTATTATTTCGCCGAAACCGCCGCGGTTTATTCCTACGAAGCAATGGGCGCGCAGGAAACCTACACCGTTTACAGCTTTGACGGCTCCTCTCTCACCGAGCTGTGGCAGGGCGTGAGCATAGCTTCTTCCGAGGAGCTTGTGCCGGTCGATTACCTGAGCGACAACGGCGAAGAGGTTGAATATTACGTTTCCGGAGTTTCGGATGCCGTGCCGGAGGATGAATTCAGAGAGGCGTGGCTGTCTTACGTGCCCGAAAAAGCCGTTGCTTTCGGCAGAGACGGCTACGGAATAACACGTGAAAACGCCATAGCTCTCAAGAATTCCGGCACGCTCAAGAAGGCCGACCCGAATGCGCCCGCCTCGAGCGGCGGTCAGACCGTTTTGCCCGAAGGCGAAGATAAAGAGATTTTCAAAAACCTCCTTTTGGAAAAGGCGGCAGATTCTGTCGGAGCGGGCGAAAAATTTGAATTTGCCGACGTTGACGGAGACGGCTCGCCCGAGCTCTTCATTTCGCAGGGCGACGGGGCGAATTCTGCAGTTGAGGTTTACTCTTCAAACGGCGAAAAAGCGGTTTTGCTCTGCACCTCCGGCTCAAACGGAAAAACGGGCTATTCGGCTGAAAACTCAACGGTCGCAGGCTCCTTTGAAACGGAAGGCAGCGAAAACTTTGTCGTTTACAAAATCGAAAACGGCAGCGGCGAAACCGTGTGGACGGGCGACGTTATCACGGGCGGCGACGGAGAGAAAGAATACTTTTCAAACGGAGAAGCCGTTTCTTACGAGGAATATCTCGAGCAATATAACGCTTATTACGGCGAGGGGATACTTACCGAAATCGGCGGCAGATTTGACCTTACCGAAAGCGAAATATCAAGGCTCTTTTAACGGTTTATAATGATAATAAGCCGGCAGGGCGCGGATTTTAAAATCCGCGTCCTGCCGTTTCTTTGTATCTTTCCCGACTTTAAACCGGGTTTTTATTTTTCAAATTCAAACTCTTCAATCAGCGAAACGACTTTTTCTTCCACGTCCTCAAACACTTTCATGCCGAGCTGCTTCAGGCTCTCATTGTCGTCATCGTCGCAGAGCATGGCAAAGTTTCTGCCTATTTCGGCGACGGGCTCGTTTTTTCTCACGCAAAGATAATAAAACGAGAAGGACGAACCGTCCGCAACGCTCGCGAAAAACGCGGGCTCCGAAGCCTCAAGGCGGGCGTACATAGCGTTTACCGCCTGAGTGGAAAGGATTGTAAACGGCAGATATTTAGTGAGCGAAAGCTGAGCGGCAAAGACCGTGAGCGACCTCACCTGCAGAAGCGCCTGTTCCGACAAAGAAGGAGCTTCGTCGGGGCAAACGTCGGCAGGCTTTAAGTCCGCGAGCCTTTCGCCCAGAATTGCCGCCTTGGCGCTGTTGCCGTTTGCGCGGTTTTTATCCATTATGCCTGCAAGGCTCGAAAGGTCGGAGCTTGCCCAGTCTTCCGTTTTTTGAGGGCGAAAAATCTTTATGTCGTCATCGTTGTTTCTCATAAGGGGTTTCCTCCGTTGCGATTTATATCAGAACCACCAGGCGGCGGAGGTTTCCTCCGAGATAATCACGTCCTTAAGGAAGTTCACCGCTTTGGTGAGGCCTTCGTTTTGGCTCATGAGGGAATCCTCGTGCTCAATGCTGATGGCGTAATCGTATCCGACCATGCGCAGAGCGGAAATCATGTCTTTCCAGTAGGAATAATCGTTGCCGTAGCCTACGGAGCGGAATATCCACGAGCGGTTGATTTCGTCGCCGTATGACTTGGTGTCAAGCACGCCGTTTACCATGGTGTTGTATTTATCTATCTTGGTGTCTTTTGCGTGGAAGTGGAAAATGGCGTCGCCCATTTCTCTAATGCACGCAACGGGGTCCATGCCCTGCCAGATAAGGTGGCTCGGGTCAAAGTTCGCGCCGATTTCGGGGCCCACGGCATTGCGCAGCTTCATGAGGCTCTCGGTGTTGTAAACGCAGAAGCCGGGGTGAAGCTCAAGAGCGATTTTGTCAACCCCGTGCGATTTTGAAAACGCAACGAAATCTTTCCAATAGGGGATAAGCACCTCGTTCCACTGCCAGTTGAGCACCTCGGTGAAATCATCGGGCCAGGGGCAAACCACCCAGTTGGGATGCTTTGATTCTTCACAGTCGCCGGGGCAGCCGGAGAAAGTGTTTATCTGATGAATGCCGAGCTTTTCCGCAAGAAGAACGGTGTTTCTCATCGCCTTGTCAAACGCGGCGGCAGTTGCCTTGTCGGGATGAATGGGGTTGCCGTGGCAGGAGAGAGCGCTTATCTGCATGCCGTATTTTTCGATAAGAGCCTTGAACTCATTGAGCTTGCCCTCGTCATTCAGCAGAATTTCGGGGTCTGCGTGAGCGTTGCCGGGGAAACCGCCGCAGCCGATTTCTATCATCTCAATGCCGAGCGACTTAAAATATTTGAGCGCTTCCTCAAGAGGAAGGTTTGACAGTAAGGTTGTGAATACTCCGAGTTTCATTTGAATTTCTCCTCACATAATTGATTTAAGGTATTTGAGCGACCTTGCCACGTCGTCAAAGCCGTTCGGCACGGGGTCGTCGTTTTCGACCACAGCCCATTCGATATCCATCACCTTTGCGGCGTTTATAACGCTCTTAACGTCGCAGTCGCCCTCGCCGAGAGCCTTGGGGTGACCGTCAACGCCGTCTTTCAGGTGAAGAAGCACGATGTTTTTCATGTGGTCGATGAGGAATTTGTAATTGTCAACTCCCGCGTAATGCGACCAATAGGTGTCTATCTCAAGGTCGGTGTAGCTGCCTATAACGTCAATCGGCAGGCGCTTGTTGCGAAGGGGCTTAAACTCCTCGGTGTGGTTGTGATAATAGGTGGTGATGCCGTATTTTGCCATTGCGTATTCCTTGGCTCTGCAAAGCACCTTGCCCGTTTTGACGCACTGCTCCATCGTTTTGTGGGGAGCGCCGCCAACGCCCACGGCTTTTACGCCGAGAGTGTGCTGAAATTCAATAGTTTCTTCAAGCTTGCCTTTTTTGAAATCGTCAAGACCTATGTGGCCGCCTACGCACACGAGGCCGAGCTCGTCGAGCTTAGCTCTTATTTCTTTTGCGCCTACGCCGTAATAGCCCGCGAATTCCACTCCGTCATAGCCAATCTCTTTAACCTTTTCGAGAGCGGCAAACAGAGTTTTTTTGTCTTTTATTTCATTCCTTAAGGAATACATCTGAACGGCGATTTTCATATTATCAGTCCTCTTCGTTAAAATAGTAGGGCTGTCCGGAAGCGGCGGACTTGTAAATGCCCTCAAGTATCTGAGTGACCACCATTGCCTGCTCGGGCTTGGTGTAAACCTCTTTGTCATTGATTATCGCGTCATAGAACGCGTGGTTTTCAAGGTCTTCCGCTCTGTCGCTCGCGCCGTCATAAAACGCTACGCCGCCGCAGTCAAAAGAAGGCTTCTCAATAACCTGCCTGTTGTTTTTAACATAATTGAGGCGAAGGCCGTCGTGCATATCCGCGCCGCCCTTGTCGCCGCAAAGCTGAGTGCTCGCTTCCTCGGGGTCGGCTATGTTGATAGCCCAGCTCGATTCAACGCTGACCGTCGCGCCGTTTTCCATAATGACAAATCCGAATGCGGAATCTTCAACGGTATACTGCTTCGGGTCCCAGTCGCCCCAGGCGTTCGCTGTGCCGTTTGCGTCGCCGAGCTTCTTATATTTAACGCCTACGCACATTTTGGGCTTGTAGTTGTTCATCATCCAGAGAGTGAGGTCGAGAGCGTGCGTGCCGATGTCGATAAGAGGGCCGCCGCCCTGCTCGTATTCGTTGAGGAAAACGCCCCAGGTAGGCACTGCTCTGCGCCTGAGAGCTATGGCTCTCGCGTAGTAAATATCGCCGAGCTGACCGTCGTCGCAGCACTTCTTGAGATACTGTGAGTCGCCTCTCCACCTGCTCTGATAGCCGATAGTGAGCTTCTTGCCGGTTCTAACGCTCGCCTCATACATAGCTTTTGCTTCGGCGTAGGTTTTTGCCATAGGCTTTTCGCACATAACGTGCTTGCCTGCCTCGAGAGAGTCTATCGTGATGAATGAATGGGAGCGGTTGGGGGTGCAGACGTGAACGGAAACGATATCCTTCTCTTTTTCGAGAAGCTCTTTATAGTCGGTGTAAACTCTCGCGTCTTCGGTGCCGAATTTCTTTGCCGCTTCAACGGCTCTTTCTTCGATAATATCGCAGAAAGCGACCACTTCAACGTTTTTGTTTCTTGAAAGAGCGGGCAGATGCTTTCCGTTGGCGATGCCGCCGCAGCCTATGATACCGACCTTCAATTTTTCACTCATGATAATTCTCTCCTTTTTCTTAATGAAAAATTTCATTTGAGGCGCGGCGATAATTTTGCCGCGAACCCTTATTATAATTATACAATTACTTTAAATAATTTCAAGCATAAAGGCTATTTGCGGCTAATAAAAAACATAGCCTTTTTTTGTTGAACTTAACTAAATCTGCTGTTATAATACTGTTGTATAAAATCGGATTTGCGGTGATTACATGTCTCAGAAATCAAACTTAAAAACAAATCCGGACGCTTGCCCTCTCGCGAAAAAATGCGGAGGCTGTCAGCTCCAGAATATGACCTATCCCCGTCAGCTTAAATGGAAGCAGGCGAGGGAGGAAATGCTGCTCGGCAAATTCGGCAAAGTCGATAAAATAATCGGCATGCAAGACCCGCTGCATTATCGCAACAAGGTGCAGGCGGCGTTCGGCAGAACCCGCTCGGGCAAAATCATTTCTGGCGTTTATCAAAGCTCGAGCCACAGAATAGTAAACGTTGACTCGTGCATGATCGAAGACGAAACGGCGGATGAAATAACAGTCGATATCAGAAATATGCTGCCGAAATTCAAAATACAGGTTTATGACGAAGACCGCCGCGCGGGCTGGCTGCGCCACGTGCTCGTTAAAAGAGGATTTAAAACGAACGAGGTCATGGTCGTGCTCGTCGCCGCAAGCTCCGTTTTCCCCTCAAAGAAGAGATTTATTTCTTCCCTGCTCGAAAAGCACGGCGAAATCACCACGATAATCCTGAGCGTCAACGATAAAAACACAAACCTCGTGCTCGGCGAAAGAGAAATCGCGCTTTACGGCAGGGGATATATCACCGACGTTCTCTGCGGGCTCGAGTTTGCCGTTTCCGCAAGGTCGTTTTATCAGATAAACCCCGTTCAGACCGAAAAGCTTTACGAAAAAGCGATGGAATACGCCTCGCTCGATAAAGACAGCGTTGTCATCGACGCCTATTGCGGCATCGGCACCATAGGGCTCATCGCATCGGGCAGAGCCGGCAGGGTGATAGGCGCCGAGCTTAACAGGCAGGCGGTAAACGACGCCGTTGCGAACGCAAAACGCAACGGCATTGAAAACGCGCGCTTTTATTGCTGCGACGCGGGCGATTTTATGAGCGAAATGGCGGAAAACGGCGAAAAAGCGGACGTCGTTTTTATGGACCCGCCCCGCTCCGGCAGCAGCAAAAAATTTATTTCGTCACTCGTTAAAATGTCGCCCGAAAGAGTGGTTTATATTTCCTGCAATCCCGAAACCCTCGCGCGAGATTTGCGCGGCGGATATATGGTGCAAAAAATCACTCCCGTGGATATGTTTCCGTTTACGAATCATGTGGAGACGGTAGTATTGATGACGAGAACTGATGCCGGAAAGCGCAGAAATAAACTGAAATAGAGGGTTAAATCATGGAATTCTTTGATACAGCTTTTATGGAAAGCGATGAAATCAAATTGGTTTTGGAAAGAACTGCCGAAGGAGATCCCGATAGAAATTGGGTCCCCGCATATCATTTCCTGATCTGCGACAAGCAAGGCAATAATATGGGAAAAAGTGATTTGCGGATTGGTTATAATGAAAGTCTTTACTACGGTGGCCATATCGGATATACAATCGATGAAGAGTATAGAGGCTGCCATTATGTAGCAAAGGCGTGTAAGCTGCTGTTTGAATTAGCTAAAAAACATGAGATGGATTATCTGTATATAACATGTAATCCCGACAACTGGCCATCCAGAAAAACCTGTGAATATCTGAAAGGTGAATTGCTGGAAATTGTTAAATTGCCTGAAGATAATGAT
>CAJOLX010000037.1 GCA_905235625.1 uncultured Clostridia bacterium | reverse complement strand
TCACTCGCTACGCTCCCTCAGCTTTTTGGTTGCTATCCTCAAGAGTTGAGCGTAAATCTTTAGAAAGGGTATGATGTAGCTTCGACTATATCATACAAGCTGATAAATGATGACGGATCAGGAAGGATATCCTATGTGCAATCGGCGAATATTGCACAGGTTTTTTATGGACAATCAGATATCCGGGGATACCGAGCTGGAGATAATTCAGCCTATAGCCGGACTGTCGGAAGATGATAAGGAAGAACTTGCGAGCAAATTGTTAGAAGCTATCTCCGAATGCAAGACAGATGAAGAAATGATAGAGGCAGCAAAAAAAGTAAAACTGTAAACGGCAACGTAAAGTCATCGTCAAACGGCGGTGACTTTTTATCAAAATATGCTCTATATGACAATAACTGCAAAAAACAGAAAACGAGCTTTATAGGGAGCAATGCCGCAAAGTGATATATCTCGCTTTCGCTCGACGTGATATGTTTGCCTTGCGGCAAACGCGATATTTTTCGCCGGCGCGAAAAGCGATATTATATTCGCCGTAAACTGCGCAAAGCGCAATATCACTCGCGAAGCGAATATAACTGAGCGCAGCTCAATATAACTCGCCGCAGGCGAATATAGCTGAAAAATCCGTCCTTTCGGACGGATTTTTCTGGTGCGGGTAACAGGGCTTGAACCTGCACGGTTGCCCACAAGATCCTAAATCTTGCGTGTCTGCCAATTCCACCATACCCGCATTATCCCGTTCATTATACACTCAGGCGGCGGCATTATCAAGTTTTTTTGAGCGCACCGACAAAAAATATTGACTTAATCGCAATGCGTGATATAATGAATACGATAATTCTCGGGGCGGGGTGAAATTCCCCACCGGTGGTTAAAGTCCACGAGCCTTAAAGGCCGATGCGGTGAAATTCCGCAACCGACGGTACAGTCCGGATGAGAGAGGATGCGTTTTAATCCCTTTGCCTTTAAAGCTCCGATTATTGTCGGAGCTTTTCTTTTCGGAGGAACGGGTTATGAACAAATCTTCCCGCAAGGTATTTAATCTTACTCTCACTGCAGTGCTCTCCGCCGTGGCGTTCGTGCTGATGTTTGTTGAGGTTCCGCTGCCGTTTATGCCGGCTTTTATAAAATTTGACATATCCGATTTGCCCGCTCTTTTCGGAGCGTTCGCTCTCGGGCCGTTAAACGGCGTTCTGATTGAGCTTATCAAAAACATTTTGCACATTCTGCTCAAGGGCACTGCGAGCGCCGCGGTCGGGGAGCTGAGCAATTTCATTCTCGGCTCGTCCTTCGCGCTTGCGACAGGATTTATTTACAGGCGCAAAAAAACTTTGTCCGGCGCGATAATCGCGGGCGCTGCGGGCGCAGCAGTTATGGGAATGGTTTGCCTGCCTATAAATTATTTTGTCGTTTACCCCGCTTACGTTAAGCTCTACGGCCTTCCCCTGCCTGCGATAATCGGGATGTATGAAGAGATTTTTGCCCCGATTGCAGAAATGCCCACGTCAAACTCGCTGTTTAACTGCCTGCTCGTTTTCAACGTGCCGTTCACGTTCGCGAAAGGCGTTATCGACGCTTTGCTTGCGACAGCCGTTTATAAACCGCTCGAAAAATACGTTAACGGCGGCGGAAGATAAAAACGAATGACAACGCTTTAAAAAGGTGATATAATCTAAAAAACCGTTTTGTTCAGAGGTAATAAAATGAAGCTTGAACTCGCAATGAATTTGCTGATATTCGCTTGCTCGCTTGCCGGCACTGTATACAGCCTTTTCAATTTCTTCGGCAAAAAGAAAGCGCTGTATCTCAAGATTTCCGCATGCGGAGTTATGGCGATTATGTTTTCAAGGCTGTATCAGGTGGTTTATCTTGCCACGCTGGGCAGCCTTAACAGAGGCTTTCACATCGGCATGCTCGGAATTATGGCAAGCTTTATGTTCTTTTTCTGCGCAAACTTCGGGCAGATTGACGGATTGGTTGACGATAAAACGAGCGCTTTCAGAAAAACGAGAATAATTTCGTTTTTATCGCCGCTGGTTATATTTATCATCTATCTTTTCTTTATTTTAAACGTTGAGAGCGCGGAGGCGAAAATCGCGTGGGGCGCTGTCGCATTTTTTATAATGCAGTGCGCTTATTACAGCTTTAAGCACGTTATTATTCACGACGTTGATTTGGGCTTCGTGAAATGCATTAAGAAATATAACGTTACGGTGCTCGTTTACGCCGTTATGAGCATGCTCGAGCCGATAGGTCTTTATCTTGATATAAAGCCGCTTTACGCGGCGTGCTGCTGTGTAACCGCGCTTGCCGCGCTCATTATGCTCCCCGTGCTGAAAAGAGGTGTTGATAAGTGGACGATTTAATTTTCATTATTTATATCTGCTTTTTGATACCCATGGCGCTGTCGCTCTTTGTTATGGAGAAAAAGTCAAGGCTCGTTGTCTTTTTCGTTCTCGTCGGCACGACTGTTTGCCTGCTTGCAAGCGAGCTTAATACGTTTCTCTATAACGGCATCGGCAGGAATATGCTGTATTTTACGACAACGATTTCCCCCGTGACCGAGGAAATTCTCAAAGCCCTGCCGATACTGCTCTACGCGCTGTTTATTTCGGACGACAGGCAGTCGCTCGGGCAATCCGCGTTTGCCGTAGGCCTCGGCTTCGCGATTATGGAAAACGTTATCATGATAATGCAAAACATGTACAGCATAGACGTGAAGTGGGCGATTATGAGAGGCTTCGGGGCAAGCCTTATGCACAGCATCTGCACCGCCGTGGTCGGAATAGGCGTTTCCTTCGTGAGAAAGAAGAAAAAGCTGTTTTATTGCGGCACGCTTTCTTATTTGATGCTGGCGATAACGTATCATTCCGTTTTCAACACTTTGGTGATGTCGCCGCATAAATATTACGGAATCATCCTTCCGATTTGCACCTATATTCCGCTGCTGATTTTCGGCATTAAAAGAAAAAGGGCTGAAGAATAACAAAAGCCGACGCGGGCAATTAACGCCTGCGCCGGTTATTTTTTTATCCGCAGCGAAAACCCTTTTCGGAGGCGCCGCCTTGCGCCTTGCCGGTATTTAACGGGTGAAAAATCGGGACGCAAGCTCCGCAGCCTGCGCCCCGATTAAAGCTGTCAAAAATCTGTTTACCGCTTAAAACTGCAGCCCTTTTTTACTCACCGGGCGTGAATTTATATCAATTCCGCATCTGCAAGATTAATCCAGGCTTGAATTGACTTTACTTTGCCCCATATGATATTACCTTCCTGGGTTGCTTCCACGATTGTATAAACTTCGTTTTGTTTCGCCGTGTAAACCACTTTGGAGCTTTCCTTACCCCATTGGTGGAGATCAGCCGTTTCGCTTGTTACTTTTACCATACAGGGAACCTGCGGCAGTTCGCTTATCTTTTTGGCTTTTTCCTCTTTTGCTGCGGCGTTCAATTTATAATTTACCTGGTTTGCAATGTCGCCCATTTTGCCGTAAAGGTAATCGCCCGGGCAAGAAATATTGGTGTTAAAATCACGGTGGACGGTCATGTTAGCGCCGTTTAGATGATTTATACGGGTGTTTCTGTCCGACGACCATTGAAGTCTTAAAATTTTGTTTCTCCTGCAGATGTCCGTAACAAGCTTGATGGTTGCATTATACGCTGCGTCCGATACTTTATAGGGAGCGCTGGCTTCGCAAGCAACTACAATAGTCACCGCGCGATTGTCGTTTTCCGCGCTGCTGCTTGCCCAAGAGCGGTCCTTTTCCTGAACGTACATGGCAATTCGTCCGTCTTTGCCTACGCCGTAATTAGCGCTTGCTTTATTTTTTTCTTTCGCGTACACTTCGCCGCACGTCTCAATCGTGAGCGGGTGTCCCATGCAGTGAATCGTGATGGTGTCAATCTCGTGATTTCTGCCTTCGGACTTGTTCGGAGAAATTTTAGCGTATTCGATAAGCCGACTGTTTGTGAAATTCATAGACGTTCCCGCAAGCGCAGAATCATTCGTTTGGCTGCGCGCGGCGTCAAGGTCTGCATCTGCCTCGGCGTCAAATCCGTCAATGAGCTGTGCAAATTTTTCCGCTGAAAAATCTGTCTCTGCTTCCGATTCGGTTGTTTTTTCGGCATTTGATGCGCAGCCCGCAAGTGTTCCCGCAATAAAACAAACACAGAGCAAAGCGCTCAAAAGCCTTAATGATAATTTTTTCATGCTATACACTCCTCTTTTTTGAAATAATATCTTTTAAGAATCAGCCGAGTTCTTCGGCTATATCCATAAGTCCTCTCGTAACGGTGTAGGATGCCTGATCTCCGAGAGAGATAAGCTCCTGATAGTGGTCGTCAACTATTCCGAGCGAATAATCGTTGCCGGGCACGATGTAGCCTATAGCGTCGTTGCAAAGGCCGAAGCAAATGGTGTCTTCGCCGAAAATCTCTCTTATTGAGGGCAGGCCGTAATCCTTGCCCTTGAATGAACCCTCAGCCGTGAGCGAGCCGCCGCCGTACATAAGGTCCTGAACAAGCTCGCCGGGAACCATAGCGACCTTAACGCCGCCTATTTCGGCATAGCCGACCTCGGAGAACATATAATACTTCGTGAGACCCTCTTTGTAAACGGTGTAGCTCGTGAGCTCAAGCTTGCCCACAAGAACCATAAGAGGATTGGTGACGGGCACCTGAATTTCTTTGAGCCTGATATTCAGCAGAGGAGGCAGCTCTCTCTCTTCAACGGGCTCCCAGTCCTCAAACCAAAGGGTGTAATATTCGTTGCCCTCGGATTCGGCGTTGATGGTGTCCCAATCCGCTTTTTCGGCTATTTCTTCATAAGTGCTTGTGAGGTTAAGGGCGATGTTGCCCATTTCGGTGCCGTATCTTACAGCCTGATTGTAGCGCCTGCCGGTGTCAACTCCGTCGTTTGTGAGGCCTCTGCCGTAATAAATGCCGGCAATTGCGCCGTTAACAAACATAAAGTTGTAGCCGCCCTCTTCAATCGTTTTGCCCATGTAGTAAACGTAGTCGCCCGAAAGCTGCCTGCCGTTGTCTTCGGGGTCGCTCGTCGCAAGGCCGACAACGTCGGGATGCGCCGCTATATTGACCATCATGGTGGGGGTAAGCGAAGAATCGTCGGGGGTGAACACAAAGCGTGACATATCGGAGCAAAGGCTCGTGGATGACTTTCTGTTTTTGTTGTTGAAATATTCTTCGTTGAGCGTTTTGACCGTGTAGGTCATCGTGCCGCTCGTCATGTCGTCAATCGCGCTCTTGATTGCGCCCGCCATCACGTGGCACGCCCAGTCAAGCCATTCCTCGTTAACGCCTCTCTGATGGGGCAGGAAAGGAACGTAGGAGCGGAAAATGTTGCCGAAGACCTTCTTGAAGGTGTCGGTCCAAAGGCCCTGAGTGTCTATGCAGCTGTGGCAGTGAGTGGACGAAATGTTAACGCTGTTTAATTCAACGCCTACGTCAAGCTCGTCAAGATACTGCCTTACAACTTTGATGTCGCTGTTGCAAAAGCCGATGCAGTCAACGTTTGCTATAACGGTTACTCCCCTGCCGCTGCCGTCTGAAATAGCGACGGCTCTTATCTGCATGTCGTCTATAACTTCCTCAATTTTGTTGTTCATGCCGTTATCAATGGTCATGAAGCCGCCGAGGTAGTATTCCGTGCCCTTTTCGAGAATATCGTCTGGCACAAGGGAGGCTTTGGCATAGCCGAGCTCCCAGTGAGCGCCGTCGGCAGGCTCGTCGAGAAATTCTTCCGTGCCGGAATAAAAATTCTCCGTAACCTTGTCGCTGACTCTCTTGATGTTTACGCTGTCGGGAATTACTGCGCAAAGGGTGGTCAAAGCGCCTCTGACTATTCCCTCGAGAACGCTTACGCCTGCGTGAGTGAGCGCTTTTCCGGCGTCAAAAGCAGCCGATGCGCCGACGCAGGTGAAGCTGCCGAACACCATGGAAACCGCAAGGATTACACTGATTAGCTTAAGGCCTTTCTTTTTCACAAAAAATCTTCCTTCCCTCCGAAATATTTTTTATAATTTTAACACTATAACATTATTTAGTAAAGCATTTTTTGCGATTTTAATTAGAAATCCGGCGCAGAGCATGTTCCCGCGCCGGAAAATTTGATTTTATTATTTGCGCGCTTCAAAACGCATATTTGCGCCCGATGAAGTGTTCACCGAAAACACGGCAAAGCCGTCCGAAATCTCAACGAACGAAACCTCATCCGTATCCGAGGCGCCGCTGCTTTGATAAATAACCCCGCCGTTTAAAATAACGCTTTGACCGGCGGAATAAGGCAGATAAACGAGCGCCCGTGATCCGGCGGGCAAAGACGCTTCGAGCGTAAATCCGCCGTCAGTTTCCGTTTCGGTAACGCCTATATATCCTTTAACGGACGGAACGACGCATTTCACCTCGCCGAGCCCGTTAATTTCAGGCTTAATGATATATTCGGAGTATCCGGGCTCGGTGGGCCGCACTCCCGCGAAATATTTGCTCATTATCACCAGCGGGCCGCCCGACCACGCGTGATTCATCGTGCCGCTTGCCTTTGTCCAGCCCTCCCAGAGGGTCGAGTAATCTTCTTTTATCATAGGGCCGTATCTCTTGAGCATTCTGCTTCTCGCTTCGTCATAACGCCCCATGCGGCAAAGCGCCTCGAGCACGTAATATTCCATATACGGGCTTGAATTTTCAACGCTTGTGAGCACGGCAGTTATCGCGCCGTATTTGTCTTCATCCGCAAGGCCCGATATAACGGCAAGCGCGTTCGCCCTGTCGTCGGGTGCGAGCAGCTTTCCGCTCTTGTAGCCTTTGCCCGTCCAGAGAGACTGATAACCGGTTTTTATCTCTGCCATTTTCGCCGTGAGGCTGTCGCAGTTTTTGCCGAGCTCCTTCGCCATTTCGCAAATGCAGGAGAGAGCGTAGTAATACCAGGCGTTTTCTATTGCCGCCTCGTCGGCGAAATTGCCCCAGTCGAGCCAATCCCACGAGCCGGGGCGGTGAATTACGAGGTGATTGTCGCCTATCGTCCAGATATTCACGTAATTTACCGCCGCGTCGTAAACGCTGTCGAGAAATTCGCGGTCGCCGGTGTAGAGGTAGTAAGTGAGAAAGCCGCAAATGCCCGCAAGCTGCTGAACGGGCAGCTCAAAATAGCTGTCGGTCACGGGAACGACGGTCTGCAAAACGTCCGTTTCGCCGTCAATGTGGCCGAGCATTGAGGCAACGCCCTTTTGATAGAGCAGATAGGCGTTCGCGTCGAGCGAATACATCGTCATCGCCATTTCGTTTGTAACGTCGCCCCACCACTGCGCTCTTTCTCTGTCGGGGCAATCCATATAATTATCGCGCATGGTAACGTAGAGGGTGCGCAGGGATTTTTGCCAGAGCGAGCCGAGCATTTCGTCGCCGCACTCAAACGAGCCCGAGAACTCTGTGTTGTAGCCCGTCTCTCTGTATTTAAGCTCAAGAATTTTTACGCCCGCGGGGAATTCATAGGAAATATGCTCGCCGTTAAACCAGCCGAGCGCCTCGAATTCCTGCTCGCCGTCCTTTGTGATATAGGTGTCGCTGACAGCGCCGAGCCACGTGTTTTCTGTAAGAATTCTGATTTTTTTGCCCGCCTTCGCTTCTATTTTAAGGTAAGGCGTGCACTGAGCGTTATACGGAATATCAAGGGTCAGCGCTCGCTTGATAACAGTCGTTTTGCCCGTGTATTCAGCCGAATTTTCATAGTCCTTGAGGCCGTAATCCTTAAGCATCGGTATTCCGCGCGGATAAAGCGTTCCCCAGGGAGCGCAGCCGCCCGTTCCGTTTTCCGAGGCGTTTTCCCAGCCGCTGTCGTCAAAATCCGGTGAAGTCCAGTCGCCCGGCTCCCGGCGCGCGTCATATTTGATATTTGACTCGGGCAGTCTGTAATTCGGCTGCGAAATGCCGCTGTCCTTCTGATAAGCCGTGTTGCGGCATACCTTCCAGCCGCTGTCGGAAATAATGCCGTCCGCTTCAAATAAGAAGCCCGCTTTGCCGCTGTCGGCGCTTGAAAAGCTCGTGTCCTTGCCCCAATACCAAACGAGAGCAGCTATTATATTTTTGCCGGGCTTTAAATACGGCGCAACGTCAACGCTGTCAAAATAGCTGCCGTCGGGGGTCGGCCCTCTTTTGGCTCCGCCCTCAAACACAGCCGTTTCGCCGTTGATGTAGAGCCAATATTTTGAATCCGCCGAAATGTAAGCCGTGAGTGATTCGGGCACGGAGGTCAAATCGACCGTTTTGCGAAAACACATCCACACGTTTTCTTCGCTGCCGTCTGACGAATCCCAAACGTATTTTGCCGACCAGTCGGTCTTGGGCTCCGTATCAATGCGGGAGTACGGCGCCGGATTTTCCGGTATAGTGTAATCATTTTTGAAAAACGGTTTTATGGAAACCCCTCCCCCGAATAAGTTTGAAAAGAAAGTAATAACCGCCAAAAAGAAGGAAATAATCTTGTTCATTCAGTCCTCCTCGTTAAAACCAAAATAACGTCCCGTCGAATTGTGTTTTAATTACCTTGTGTCCAACTGTATTTTAATATACGCCGGCAATAAAAGCAAGATTAATCCGATTGTCGTAGCCAATTAATTTACAAAAAGCGGTTGAATTATTCGGTATGCCAATGTATAATAAAAATGAAATAAGCGCGGGGAGGTGCGGGCATGATTTATTCGATTGACGAAATCAAAAATTTAATAACGCCGATTGCGAAAAAGCACAAGCTGAAAGCAGTTTATCTTTTCGGCTCTTACGCCCGCGGCACCGCGGACGAAAACAGCGATATAGATTTGCTTATTGACACAACGGATACAAATCTTGATACTCTCTTCAAATTAGGCGCGCTGTATGATGAAATCTCAAATATCTTTGAAAAAGAAATTGATTTGGTAACGATTTCATCATTAGAACAACCCGCGATAAGAAAAAGCGAAATAGCTTTTAAAGAAAACGTTTTGAAAGAAAGGAAAAGCCTTTATGTTGCCGCCTGATTTACAGAGACTCACTCACATCAAAGACTACTGCACGGAAATTGAGCAGACGATAAAAAGATACGGCGACTCCTTTGATGCGTTTTCTTTGGATACGGATTATCAAAAGTCAATATCATTCAGCATTTTGCAAATCGGTGAACTGAGCAACGGGCTCAGTGAAGAATACAGAAAAAAGACGGCTGATGTAATCCCATGGCAGGCAATAAGGGGAATGCGAAACCTTTTTGCGCATAATTACGGCTCAATGAGCTGTGAAATCATTTGGAAAACGGCAAAAGAAGATATTCCCGGCTTGCTTAGTTTTGCTGAAAAAGCACTCAATTCCGGTGAAACGGAATAGATTTTCCCGATTAAGTCATAAAACCGATATTTTATCTGCTGCTGCGTCAGACGAAGTTAAAAAGCTTTCTAAACCTAAAGAAAATTGACAAAGATACGCCCCGCTCGGTGAGCGGGGCGTAAATTATGCCTGAAATGCGTCAATATTGTATGCCGAAAATATGCTTACACGCCTTATCAGTCGACTTTGGGGCCGACGGTGACGGACGGGAGGGCGCGGAAGATGCCGCGGAATAAAGCGACTATTCTCGCAAAGAAGCCGGTGTTTACGTTTACTTTGGTATTCGCCGCGATTTCATTGCCGTCGACGTCCTTCTGAGCAATGCCGGAGCTGTCGATAACTTTTATCGTGAAAGTTTTGCTTTCTTTCATTTCGCCGACGTAATAGCTTACCTTTTCGTTGTCGCCCGACGCGAGCCGGGTTGAGCCGTCGTATACGGCAAGCTTGTAGCCCTCGGGAACGTTATCGGCAGCGGCGGTTATGGTTACTTTTGAGCGATAGTCAACGTCTTTTGACGCTACCGCGTGAATTATTGCCGAGGCGGTGGGGCTTATCATTGTGCCCGCTTTAACTCTTGTGTCTGTTTCGTCGCAGCGGTCGCAGGTTGCGGTTTCCGTGCCGTCATGCTCGGTGGTGGCGTCATTGTTATAAACGTAATTTGTAAAGCTGTGGCCGAGAGCGGATATCGGTTCACTTTTCAAATTGAAGCAGCCGGAGCATTCATAGTCATCGGAACCTGCTTCGGTGCAGGTCGGGTCGGTGTGGCCAACAAGCGCATAGCTGTGGCCGGTGGCGGGTATGGGGTCACTGTATGAATCGCCGCAGCCATAGCAATGATACCAATCATAGCCGTCTTCGGTGCAGGTCGGGTCTTCATGCCAGGTAATCTCATAGTTGTGGCCGGTGGCAGGTAACGGGTCACTTCTCAAATCGCCGCAATTGGAGCATTGATAGTTATCGTAACCGTCTTCGGTGCAGGTCGGTTCTAAGTGGTAAGCAAACAAATAGTTGTGGCCCGTAGCCGGTATTTCTACATCGTATTCATAGTCGCAGTTAATGCAGTGAAAATGCTCTGTGCCGGGGTCTTCGCAGGTTGCGGGAACACTTAAGAAGCCGGTTATATCATGCCCGAACGGCTCGATATAATTGCCGTTGTAAACGTATCCGCAGCTGCAAGTATATATCGTATATCCCTGCTCGGTGCAGGTTGCGTAAACGGTTTTTTCCGAACATTCATGCGTATGAATCTCGTCGGCGCGTTCAAGAGTCATATTGAATCTGCCTGTGCGTTCGCTGTATTGGCTGACATCATAATAGTAAGTCTTGCCGGCTTCAAGGTAGCGATCAAGCAGGAAGCAGCCGTTGCCGTTGCCGTCATCATTTGTTGCGAGCATATTAAAGTCCGCGTCATAAAACCATACGTAGCTGTCGAATTCTTCCTCATCGTACAAAGTTGCCGAAAGGCGGTAAACCCCGCTCGTTTCGGGAGTGAACGAATATCTGTGAGTTTCGTACGCTGAAGCAATCTCAACAGTTTCTACGCTGTCAAGCGTAAGGCTGCCGGCGGAAATGAGATTATTCGTAAGTGCTACGAAGTAAGTTCCCGTCGGTTCGCCCGAGTAGAGGGTTACGTACATATAATATTCCGTGCCGGCTCTTAAGGGATAACCGCCGTGGTCATAACCGACATTCGATTCGTTTCCGTTTTCACGTATGTAGTAAGGAACAGTCGCGTAAATCTCAGGGCTTCTTGAAAGAATATAACGAGCAGTCGTTTCGGGGTTAAAGTGAACGATATGCCTCTCATAAGGATTGTTTATCGTAATATTCTTCGGCGCCGCTTCGGTAACGTAGCCGTCGTCAACAACGATTTCTTTGACTAAAGTAAAGGTATTTGAGGCGTTATTTACGGAGCCGTGAACATAAATATCAACAGGCAAATCCTTTTTCAGGCTCAGGCGGCAGTATCCTTTTTTATCCAAAAAGCTTGCTTTAAATTCGCCGTCAACATAAAAGTCAAACGAAAAATAATCGCCATCGTCAAGTAATAAATAATAATAGACATCTTCCGTCGGAGTGAAGGTGTAGCTGTAAACGGTGTTCATGGGAATGGTTGCGGAAACCGCGCTGTCTAAAGCAAGATAGCTTTGGAACTGCACAGACTGGCTGATAACTCTTACGTCAAACGAACCGGTATCGCCGCTAAAGTAAGCGCAGCACTCAAGCCGATAGGTATTGCCCGCTTCTAAATTGTAATGCACGAAGAAATTGCCGGTCTTGCCCATTGTTACAAAGCCGTCATCATTCGTGTGAAGACGCGCGCCCTCGGAATCATAGATGCTGCCGACCGTGTCTATTTCTCCGATTGAAAAGAATGCGTAGCAGCCCGAGGTGAGCGGAGTGAATTCAAAATAATGCTTATCACCCGGATTTTCAATAGTGACAGTTTTCGTATCGTAATCGAATATCTCGCCGTCGTAAATCTCTGCGTAATCCGCAAAAGCGAAAGGCACGCCGAATACGCCGAAAATCATCAAAAGCGATAAAAGTATTGCCAACGTCTTTTTCATAAAATTACCTCCTGAAAATTTTATATAAATTATTGCGATTGCGGCTGTTTGCTCCTTAATTAAAGAGCTCGCAATAATCATATTCATACGGTGGGAATTTTGCGCAAAAAAGAGAATTATTTTAAAGGCAGAAATATCCTCTGCCGTTATTTTAATAATATCACGGCAGAGGATTAAAATCAATAAGCAATATCCTGTTTGAATAAAATTACCTGCGGCGCTGCTTATCGGTAAAATATCTTGGCTTCGGGCTTTCGGAAAAGCGGAGAGAATAACGCAAACGCCGCTCGGGATTTACCGCTGTATTTACTGCGTGATTTCGTGGAGCCTGCCGAAAATGAGCCTTAAAAATCCGGTTATGCGGGCAAAAATGCTTTTTCTGACCGTGACTTTTTCAACGCTGCTCGGCTCGGATGATTCACCATCGCAATAAACGTAGGCGCTTACGGTGAAGTCGTCCGTTGCTCTTGTAACGGTATATGTGCCGTCGCCGTTGCCGGCCCCCATATCAACGCCGTTTATGATCCAGTGAACTTCATACTCCGCGGGGGCGTTAACGATTCTCACGCGGAAGGTTATGCTCGTCATGTAGTCAATCGAGCGGCTTTCGACGTAGCCGAGAATGTAAACCTCGGAAACGGGAATATATTTTGCCGTTACGGTGAAGTCGGACGCCGTTACGGTGTAATCTGACCACTTGGCGATATAGCCGCTCCTCGGCGGAATTTGAGGCGGTGTGGGCGGATTTTCGACCGTGAAGGGAACCTTTATGGATATTGCGCCGTTAACGACGAAAGTGGCGGTGTAAACTATGGGCGTGTAAAGCGCGTTTACGGTGAGGTTATTGTAGCTCAGAGTATAGCTCTGCCACCTTGCCGCGTAGCCCGCTTTTTCGGGCACGGAGGGCTCCGAAACGCTCTGCGCGCCGTAAACGTAGCTTACGGCGTCAACCGTTTTGCCGTCCGCAACAAAGGTTACTGTGTAAGTGTTAGGGGTGTAAACGGCGTTTACCGTTATGCCGCCGATGCGCAGCTCATAATCCTGCCAGGCGCCCGTATAGCCGTTTCTTTCGGGCACAGCCGGCGCTCTCACGCTCTTCGTTTCGGCATTATAAGTGATTTCGGCAACGGTCACGCCGTTTGCGATGAATACGGCAACGTAATCAATGGGCTCGTAAACCGCAAAAACGGTCATTCCGCCGATTTCGGGCTCGCTCGCGCTCCAGGAAACGCCGTAGCCGTCCTTTGAAGGCAGCCTCGCGGCGGGTAAGGACTCCGCAGTGTAAGGAATCACAGCCCACTGCGCGCCTTCGTTAACGTAAACGGCGGCGTAGGTTATTTTTTCGAGTAAAACGGTGATTTCAAGGTTTTCGCAGGGCATCGCGGCGGGAATTTCGGGGGTAAATCCGCTGATATAGCTGCCCTCGGGAGCCGAAAGCTCGGGCGCCGCGACGGGTGAGCCGACCGCATAATTTTCGGTAACGGTTTCGTTTCCTATCCGCCACGTTACGGTTCTCGTTTCGGGCGTGTAAACCGCCTTGCAAACGTCGCCGCCCGTTTTTATTTCATACTCGCCCCAGCTCGCCGAAAAGCCCGCTCTTTGCGGAATTTCGGGCTCGCCCGACGGCAGAAGAGAATTGCTTATAACGGCAACGACCTCTCCGCTTGCCGCGAAGGTGACGGAGCCTGCCGTTACGGAAACGAATTTCGGCGCGACTGTTATGTTTTCGGCGTAGGAATAAACGGTCGTTTCGGTTATTTCTTCACCGGACGAGGTGAACCAGCCGACGAATTCGCCGCTGCCCGAAGGCACGGGAAGAACGCCTACGGGTGAGCCGTAGCTCACTTTTTTGCTTTGCTGAGCGGCGGTGAGAGAAGCGCCGCTGAAGCTGATTTCATAAGTTTTTGCGCTCCACCGAGCGTGAAGAGTTACGTTTTCGCCGGGCATAAGAGTTTCGGGAGTAAACTCATTTGAGCCGCCGTCGGCCCAGCCCAAGAAGGTGTAGCCCGTTCTCTCGGGTTCGGGCAGTCTGCCTACCGGTTCGCCGTAACGGGCGGTGATGCCGGCGCTTTCAACGCTGCCGCCCTCGGGGTCGAGCGTTACGGAATAAACGCCCTTTACCCACCTCGCGGTGAGCACTGCGTCACGAGGTTCGGAAACGACGGACGCAGCCGTTATTTCTTTGCCGTTTTCGTCAAACCAGCCTGCAAAAAGGTAACCGTATTTTTCGGGGGCGGGAAGGCTTCCGAACGCGCTGCCGAAGGTGACGGAAGCGCCGGACACGCCGCACTCGCCGCCGTTTGCGTCAAACGAAACGGAGTAGGTATTCGCTCTCCACCGGGCGTAGAAAACGGAGTTTGAGGTGATTGAAACGGTCGCGCCCTCTTTTATCTGAGAGCCGCCGCTCTTTGATGTGAACCAGCCGAGGAACTGATAGCCTTCCCATAAAAGCGAAGGCAGGGAGGGGTATTTTGAGCCGTAAGTAAATTTCGCCGTTGTGAAATCATAATCGGCTCCGTTCGGGTCAAACACCACCGTGTAAGTGGCGGGAGTCCACTGAGCGTAGAGCAATACGGGCTCGTTGAGCGAATAAACGCCGCCAGCGTTATAGACCTGAGAGCCGCTTGCGCTCTTCCAGCCGGCAAAGTCGTAGCCGCTTCTTGAGGGAACGGTCGAGGGAAGAGTTAAATCTATCTCGTATTCTTTATAAACCGTTCCGGGAGCGCCGCTGCCGCCCGCCGCGTTGAACGAAACGGCGTATTTCTCTCTTTCCCATTTGGCGTAGAGATTTAAATCGGCGTTTTCGGTGTAGCTCGCGCCCGCTCCGTATTCTTCTCCGGCGCCGTTTTCCGCCGTGAACCAGCCGCGGAAGATGAAGCCCGTTTTAGTGGGCTGCTGAGATGAAATAACGGTGCCGGTGTTGTATTCAAACACCTGCGGGCTCGGGGTATTGTCCGCTCCGCCGGTTATGTAAACAACGGTGTATTTCGCGACCTCCCACTTGGCGTAAAGGGTCGCGCTGCCTTCAATATTGTAGCTGCCGCCCGCTTTAAAGCCTTGACCGGAGCCGTCCTGCTTGGTGTTCCACTCAACGAACGAGCAGCCGATTTTTTCGGGAACGGAGGAGGGCAGAGTGAGCGCCGTGCCGTGAGTTTTGGTAACGGAAGACGGAGCGTTTTCGCCGCCGTTCACGTTAAATGAAACGGTGTATTTTTCGCCTTCCCAGCGCGCGTAAAGGGTGACGTCCGCATTCTCGGTGTAT
>CAJOLX010000036.1 GCA_905235625.1 uncultured Clostridia bacterium | reverse complement strand
GCTGTTTAGGTTAAACGCCGCGCTCTCTCCGAACATATGAATACCCGTTTCATAGCCCTGGGGCACTGTCGCGCTGCCTACAACAACCTTGAGGCTGCTCGCGAGAATAGGCTCCAGCGCCTCGTTTTTCGCCGCGTACAGAGCGAGCCACTGCGGGTTAACGCAGCCGTTCATATCCGCAAGATTGCCTATGTCGCCGAAGTAGGAGTCGCCCTTTTTGCGGTTTGACTCAACGGCTTTGTAATAAGCGGACTGATTTTTAAGCACTATCTTTTCGCCCTTTGCGTTATAGGCGGTAATATCCTTTTCCTCCACCATATAGTGCGGGATGGGAGTGAAGTCAACGTTATAATACGCCTTCATATCCCTGTAAGAAAGGTAGGTGGTTACAGCCGCCATAACTATCATCGCAACCGTAAGGCCGACCATAAGAGATTTACAGGTTTGACTTGAGTTGTTAAGAGACTGCGTTTCGTTTCTGAGGTTCGCTTCGTTGTCTTTGAATTTTTCAAGTTTGTTAATGTCTTTGACGCTCTTTTTTGTGACGTTGACAAGATTCGGGTTCATGCTGGAATACTTTGCGTCCATTACAACCATTTTGTTGATATAGGCAACTTTAGACATCAAAGTTCTGTCAATTATGAGCTTTGCGACCGCAGTGCCGACCAATCCGACAACCGCGGCTCCGGTAACCGCCATCATAATTACCGTGAATGTGCCGAAAGGATTGGAATCCTCTTCGCTTTCGAGAGCCTTTGCGTTAGCGCGCAGAGCGTCGCTTGTGAGAGCAACGCCGCCCTTCTTATAGATATCGCGGTCAACGCCTTTGTAAATAGACTGCTCATCAACATTTTCAAGCTCGGTGTCTTTGTAAGCCTCAACGTCGGTTTCGGCAAGAAGCACGAGAGTTTTGAGATTTATGAAATCAAGGCCCGCTATCTGACCTTCGGTAAGAGAGGCAACAAGAGGATAGAGCAATTCCGGCTCGTCCTCAACGTCGGCATAATCCTGCATAAAGAAGTCAAGCATTGTGCCGTCGCCGTAATCGATGCTGTCAAGATAATCGTGAACCGCTACCGTTCCGATATCGTCAATGTTTTCGAGCGCTTCCACGTTCTTTTCAACAAGCTCGTTTGTGGTGTCGATCAATTCATCGTCATCGGCGCCGGCTGCGAGAGCTTCAACCGCAGTTTCAAGCTCATCATAATCGCCCTCTGTGATGTCGGTGTTTTCAACGTTTTCGGCTGCCTGCTCGTAGTTTGCAAGCTCGCTTCTGAAATCTTCCCACATAGTAAGAATTGTCTGAGCCGCGTCGTCATACTCTCTTGCGAGCTTTTTGGAAACGTCGGAAGGAGAACCGCCGACCATCTCCGCCAAATCGTCATAGGTGGTGTTTTCAAAACGTTCGAGCCAGGTGTCGTCATAGGTGTCGGCAGCGCGGGTGAGAAGGCTCTCCATGAGCATGGTCGCCTTGCCGTTTGCCTGAGCGATAATGGTGAGAATATCGGCGTGGTCTTTCTTTTCCTCTGCGGAAAGAGCGTTATAAGCCGCGTCGCCCATCTCATACTTCGTTTCGTTAAGAAGCAAATCGCCGAGGCCTTTGCCGGTGTCGTCGTCAATGAGCTTATTGAGCACGTCGTGAACATACTGCGCTCTCTGCTTGTTTGCCTCAATTTTTGAATTGTAATTCTCACGGTATTCGCCGATAGTTGCGAGGAATTTGTCAACGAAGGGAATAATCTGCTCTTTCATCTGAGCTTCCATAAGAGCCTCATATTCCTCAACGCTGTAACCGCCCTTCATGTTCATAAGAGCAAGGTCGCTTATCGCTTCGTCTTTGTCGGTCGTTGTTTTGTAGCCGAGATAAACCTTCTTATTGCCCTTCGCGCCGATATCGGTCGAGCCCGAGCCCTGGTTTAAGTCAACAGGCTTGCCGTCGTCGCCGCAGAGGATTTTAAAGCCCTCTGCTTCGGCGTCCTTATAGCTGCCCTCATAAATCTTCACTTCGCTTATGTATTCGGGCAGAGAATCCGCGAATACCTGAGCGGGCACGAGAGCTGCCGTGAGAACGGCAAGAAGCACCGCAGTAAGAATTCTTGATAAGTGTTTCATGGTAATACTCCTTCCGCATTATATATACGTTTAAATTATTTGAATTCCAGATTGCCTACGTTGTAGGTTTTTTCGATAAATCCGCCTGTGATTTCGCCCGAGGGCTTTACGCTGCCGTCGCTTCTCTGCACAAACATGGATATTCTCACATCCTCCGCGTGGTGCGGCGAATAGCTGACGGCGCCCCCGTTCAGGTCAACCGGATCGGTGTTATTGCCCTGCATTACGTATTCCCAGCGAACCGCGCTTTGAGAATCGGCGGATGCCGCCGTTTCGCTGTAAGGAACTCTGTCGCTTTCGGTGAAAGCAAGATTTGTAATATACCCCGTGAAAACATCCTGGGGCAGGCTTGTTTTGGCGTTGTACTTTTTATTATATTCATCGGAATAGTAAGGCGTTGCGTAATACATGTGAAGCGATTCGCCCTCAAAGCCGTTGAGGTCCGATTCGGCCGCGGAGTCCGCTGCGGGATGGTAGTAAACGTTGTTGTTTACAATGCCCTCCGGGTGGTACGGCTCGCCGCTCGTGACAATTATATCATATATAATTTCTTTTTTCTGCAAATTCTGCATTGTCTTGGAGGCGTTTGTGTCAACGTAGCCGGAGCGATAGCCGATAAGGATGGTATCGCCGCGTATGCCGTTATTCACGTCATATTCAATGTATTCGTTGCAGCCTTGAGACAGCAGGTCGCACATCGCCGCGCGCTTCGTTTCGCCTTTGCCGATATATATCTTGTTGAAAAATTCCTTATTGCCCGTATACTTCGTGTGTATAAAGCAGGTCTGGTCCGGATTGCCGTGAGGCACCATATTGGATTTGTCAACACAGAGATTTGTGGCATAGCCAGATATAATGGGCGTTGTGTCGATTTTAATATCCTCGATCGGCAGGCCTACGGAATCGCCCGTGTTTCTGGAGTAATAGAGGAAATACTTTTTGCCCTCCATAATAATCGGCATGCTTGAGCCCGCGCAGGTGTATTTCACTCCGTCGCAGGTGATTTCGCCGGGAGCAATCATTTCGTCAAGCTGATAAAGGATAACGCCGGTTATGGCGCTTTTCGGATTGTCCGTTCTCGTGATGCCGATATACGCCGCGGGAACGTTCTCCGGCGGGTCGGTTTTGCCGATGCCTCCGCTTTGACGGTTATACCATGCGTCGCTTTGCTTTTCGGCGGCGATGTTATAAACTATTATTTCGTCGCGGCAGGTCTGCGCGGCGGCAATCATTGCCGTGCCTTCCACGATTGAGTCCGCGACCTTTTCCTTTTGGTCGGGGTTATCCTTTTTGAATTGCGACCTCGAATATGCTCCGACAGAAATGGAGGATACGTATTTCGGTCTGTCGGTAAGCTGACCTCTCAGGTAAATATAAACGGGATAAGTGTCGCGCCTGTAATCGCCGTCTTCATCCCAGGTTTCGGGGTAAGAGAGGTTGAACGCTTTGGGCGAATAAGGATTTTTAGCGTCAACAACGGGTCTGAAATCGCCCGCGGCGGGCAGCCTGCTGTCGCGAAATCTGCCGTTCGGGTCGGGTGCCAGCGTGCTTTCCGCAACATACGTCACGTTATCACCGTTGCCGTTTCCGTAAGCGGCGGCATGCTCAAGATCATAGTGATAAACGCCGTCGGAATACGTGTAGCTTATCTCTTTCTCCGTAATGATAACGTCGCTGAGCTTAAGCGGCTCCCTTTTTTCCGTTGGGCCGCAGAGATACAGCGCCGTCGGAAGGAAATGCGTTTTCTTGTAGCCGAACGGTATTCCCTCGGGGAGAGTTTCGGTGCGGCTTTTCATAAAGTGCTTCGCGTAGTCCGTTTCCTTATCGAAAAGCAGAGTTGAACTGTCCATATACATATTGCCGGGGGCAACGAAACGGATAAGCTTATCCATATCAACGGTGTATTGCTGCTGCCACGATATTGCCGCGACGAAATTCTGCTGAATGCCGTCGAGCGGCTTGCTGAAGGTGTAAGGAAGCGAAGTGCTGTAAGTATCTCCCTGATAGGCAACGATGTTTGTCAGCGCGCGCTTCGGGTAATAGGTCCAGGTGTAAAACAGTCTGGACTCGGTTTTTTTCATAACGCTGTTGTAGCTTCTGTCGTTAACCGCATAAGCCAAATTCGCGCCGCCCGAGAATGAATCGGTTTTTTCGTTTTTATGGATTTTGTTAAACAGCTCGAACGGATTGCCGAAGATTTCGCCTCTCAAATATTTATTATTGCTTGATTCATAGCCGCCGGCAAACAGAATGCCGGATAAATAACGGGTGCCGCTGTTTCTCGCGTTGACCGGCTTGAAATAAAGATAGGAGCTCGGCTGATTATTCAGGTCGTTATCCTTCTTCGTGCCGTAGTAGTTATAGCCCGTGCCGTCTTCATAAATATCATATTCCGTTTCAAAGTTATAAGGCTGGTCATTGCCGAACCACGATACGGGAATCCACTCCGAATCCTCGCCTACTTGCGCAAGGTCCGACGTGGTCATCAGATTGTCGGCGGGAATCGGGTCGCCCGCTTTGCTGTCTTTTGTGAAATAGAGCGCGTCGCAAAGCGGAATGCCCTGCTTGCTGCCGGGGCCTGTATCCCAGCCGAGCACGCCCGAATAGGTGTAGCACACGTCGCCGTAATAAATGTTATTTGAGCTTTCCGATTTGCCAACGTTAGGAGCAATGCGTATATCCGTTATCGCGCCCGTCGGGTCGGTAGTGAGCGTATAGCCTATATATGTGGCAACGCTCTGATTTTGCGAGAGATTATAGTCAAACACGTAAGTTTTCGTCTCGCGCTTGATAAGCTCGTTCCTCGCAGTTTCGGCATCCTTTGAAACCGATACGATGATATCGGCAATATAGCTGACGCCCTCCGGATTGGTTTTTTCGCCGTCTGCGTCTGCCTGTTCCTCCCCTTTTTCATCTTCGGGGTCAAACGCTTTTATTGATTCCTCCGTGTGATAGTGGAGATATGCGCCCTTTACGGAGTTTTCGGAGCAGAATGCGTTGAAGTCGCCTGCCGCGCGCTCGCCGAAATACTTAACGCTTTCGTAGCCTGTCTGGTAACCGGGGTTGCCGTTAACCTGCTTGAAAATATTGCCGTTTTCATCGGCAACAATCGGGCTGCCCACGCGCGGGTCTTTGGTGATGCCCATTACAGTCCATTTCCACTGCTTTGAGGCGTTCACATCCTGAACGCTGCCCTTCTCGCCGTCTTCGCCTTCATTCGTCACGCATTCATAAAGAACGTTGGCAGTGTTGCCGCCGATATCGCGCGTGTCGATAATATAGTCCGGCTTGTCGCTCTGGAATTCGCTCTTAACGAGCTTTTTGAATTCCTGAATAAGCATATTGACAAGCATAATCGTGAGCATAACGATAGTGACCGCCATGGTGAAAACCGAAAACCACGGGCCGACATAGGTGTTGAGCCAGCAGATGCCGGCGAATATGGCTTGCAGCACGGAGCTCATCACGGCAACGACCACGCAGGTGGCTGCCATCAGCCCCGTTACCCACATGCCTGCCGCCGCCACGATCGCGACAACGCCGAGCACGGCATAAATCGCGCCGAGCAAAAAGCTTATCTGAGTGAAAACGGGGTAATACTTATCGTAGAGATCATCCCACCAGAATCTGGTGCGGTCAATGGGGTTTGAAGCCGCCGACTGCCTGCTTGACTCCGCGGTAACCGCAAATCCGGAGTGCTCGTAAAATTCTTCGTTATGGTTGCTGAAAATATATAACGTTTCCTGCCCGTCAATTTGCTTTACGGTCTTTTTGACCTCGGCAATCATCGAATCCATATCATCGGTGTGCTTGTTTTCGGCAAGATTGAACACGGCGGAAATGAAGCCGCCCGTGTCAACGATGCACGCCTGGTTTTCGCCCATGGCGTCAATCACGGGGTAAAGCTGCTTTAAATCCACCTCATCCGAGGTCTGATGACCGAGTGAGAGAAACCAGTCGCCGAGCTTCGTGTTTTCGTCAAAAGCGTATTCATTGAGCTTTTCGTAGCAGACGATATAGCTGATGCCGGCGTCCTTCTGATCTACGCTTTGCATTGCCTCGTCTGAATCGTCAATATCGCCTTCTATATCGAGATTGAGATTTTCGTAGTTTTCGCCCGCTTCGGCGAGGGCGTTTTCATAATCGGAGGTGAAATTCTGAATTTGATGAAACAGATTTCTTGCTATGTCGTTGTATTTTTTGTCGAGCTCGACTTCCTCGTCCTTTGTAAGACCCGCCTCATATTTTTGCCACAATTCGCTTATCGGAACAAGGCTTGCCCAGTCGGTGGTTACCTTCTGACCGCTCTCTTCGTCATATTCGTTGAGATACGGAGTAAGGCCAATGTTGATAAAGCCGATTACCGAATTGATTACCTGCGTGTTGGAATTGAGCATCATCTTTGAGAAAAAGGCGTAGTCAGCTTTTCCCGCAACGATATAGTCGCCGAGAAGCTCCTTGCCGTTTTCCTCAATTCTGAAAAGATTGAGGGCGTTATAGGCGTCGATTGCTCTCGGGCTGCCTGCCAGATAGTTTTCGACAAATCCCTTTGCCGCGTCGGCAAACGTTTGAGCCCTGCCCGCATTCTGAGAGGCGATATATTCGTTGATTTCGTTATAATCAAACACGGTATAGCCGCTGTCCATAGACATGAGCTTGATGTCGCGCACAGCCATGTCTTTGTTGGTGGTTGTCTTATAGGCAAGATAAACGTCTTTGCCCGTGCCGGTGCCGGGGTTAAGCTCGACCTTGTCGGCAATTATGTAGCCCTTGCCTACTTTGGACTGCGCGTTTTTCTTTGAATTGCTGCCGGTGTCAACGACCGCAAGCTGAATATCCTCAACGTACAAAACCGGCTCAGTCGCTTTTGCGATGAGCTGAACGGAGCTGACAAGACCGGTGCTCGCGGCAAGAATAAGACAAACCGCCGCAATCAGGATTTTAACCGCTTTATTCTTCTTCACTGCCGGTGCCATCTTTGTCACTCCTTTTCTTCTTTTTTATAACGAATACCGTAATGCCTGCCGTAAACAGAATTGCCGCGGCCGCGCATATGATTATTATTTTAACGGAGCCGTTGCCGAACAGAGACGCCGTTACCATCACGGCTTCTGCCGTGCCTGTCTTTTTAAAACTGAGGCTGCCTTTGTCGGCATGGAAGAATTTTGCCTGATATTCGCTCACGTTTTTAACCGCCGTTATGCCGGTTTTGTTGTTTGAAGTGCTCAGATAAACATCCGAGCCGTCATAAAGCCCTGCGTCATACACGTAAGCTTTGTGGTCGCTGTTTTCTTCGAGGCAGAGATTGTCGTAATTATCCTTGCCGTCGTTATCTTTGATTACGAGCAGCCCCGCAACGCTGATATCGTATTCGCCTTCAACGTAAATCGCGCCGCCTTTGCCGCCCGCCTTATTATTTGTAAACGTGCCGCCGGAAAGCACAACGCCGTTGTCATTCACTTCCATGGCTCCGCCGTATTTGGCGCTTTCATTTTCGGTAAAAGTGCAGTTGCGGAAAATCGTGGGATTTCTGTATTCGCTTTCGTCATCGTCATAAACGTAAACCGCGCCGCCGTCCGCTTTGGCGCTGTTTTTAGAGAAGGTGCAGTTTACTGCTTCAAACGTAAATTCACTGCTGCTCTTCAAATCGTCTATGAATATCGCGCCGCCGCCGTCATTGGCGAAATTATTTTCAAAAACAACGTTTTGGAGATTGACGTTGCCGGGCTTTTCGCGAAGATACAAAGCGCCGCCCTTATCCTCGCTCTTGCAGTTTTTAATAGTGACGTTTTTCAGCACCACGTTGCTTGAATTTTTGGAATAAATGCCGCCGCCGTGGCAGTCGTCGCCGCTGTTTTTGGTTTGGCACGCGTCAATAGTGCAGTCCTGCATTATCACGTCGGCAGAATCGCCGCCCGCGTAGACGGCGCCGCCGTGGTAATTGGTGACGCAGTTATAAATCGTGCCGCCGAGCATATAAAAGCTGCCGTATTTTTCAACTACGATACCGCCGCCGCAGTCATCGCCGCTGCCGTCGGCAAGCACGCCGCCCTTATGATTTTTGTATCCGTTTGAATTCGGGTTGGAATCTTTAACAGTAAGCTTCGCGCGCTCGCCTACTTTGATAAGATAACCGTTTTTCTGCTTCTTTTCGGAGCGCTTGAGGCAGTGACCGTTCAAATCAATAACGATGTTTCTGCGAGGGGTTACGTCAAGCGCAGCGTCATAAGTGAAATCCGCGCCGAGCGTTATCTCAACAACGCTGTCATCCGTTGTGGATCCCCATACCGACTTATTGTCTTTGGAATAGCCCATGGCCTTATTCCAAATGCCGACGAAATTGGAGCTGTCCGCGCTTTCTCTTTTTACTATTTTTCCGTTTTCAAACACCTGAATAACGGTATCGCCGCCCGTTTTAAGCATTACCTCGCCGTTTTCCGCGGATGAAAACATCAAAACGGCGCCCGTATCGCGGGAAGCAAAAAATTCCGAAGGCTTTTTTGTGTTGTATTCGGAATAGCCCGAGGTAATCACCGCGTTGGAGCTTTCGGCACCGACAACAATTTTATCGGTGTTTTTAAGCTCGCCGGCTATGGTAATCGTTTTGCCGTCGGAGAGGAAAATATCGCAATCGGAGTTATCGTAAATTTTAAAGTCGCCGCTGATTTTAAGAAGAGAAGAATTATAAATGCCGCCCGCCCGGTTTTCGGCTTTGTTGCCCGTAATCGTAACGTCGTAAAGATAAGTTTTTGAATCAATGCCGACTTTTTTGGTGACCTTTTTCTGCTCGATAACGACCGAGCCATTGTTGTTATAAACGGCGCCGCCGTTTTGCGCGCTGTTGTTTTGAATAACGCCGCCGCAAAGCGTAAGCGAGCCCTCATTGTATATTCCGCCGCCGCTGCCCTGCTCCTTGCCGGACGCCTTATTGCCCGAAATCGTTCCGCCCTCAAAGCTGAGCTCGCCGCTGTTGAGAATACCGCCGCCGTTTTGTGAAGCGCCTCCGGTAATCAAGCCGGCGTTGTTGCCGGACGAATCGGAAACGGTAAGCGAAGCGCCTTCCTTAACGATAATAACGCTTCCGTTTTCCGCCGCGTCGGTAAGCCCTCTGTCAAGCTTTTTGCCGTTAAGGTCAAGCGTGACGGTAACGCCCTCGGGGATAATGAGCGCTTTTGTGAGAGCTATGTCCTTCGTGAGCTTTATCGCTCCCCCCGCTTCGGCGTTTTTTGCAAGCGCGTCTTCGGTGCCCACATTCACGGCGGAAGCGTTAATGCCCGCAAACGGAATTAAGCCGATGACAAACATCACCGGCAGAAAAATCATCATAATTCTTCTCAAAACTTTTTTCATAAAAAACTCCGCATATATAATTGTTTTCTACTATAAAGATTTATACCATGCAGACTATGACAAAAGCGTGACAAAATTTAAAATTGTAAAAATGAAATCCGCCGCTTCTTATTTGCACGGATTTATTGAGGTCGAGGGTTGCTTTCGGGCAAAGGAAAAAGTGAAATATCTCGCTTTCGCTCGATGTGATATGTTTGCCTTGCGGCAAACGCGATATTTTTCGCTGACGCGAAAAGTGATATTATATCCGCCTTTCAACTGCACGAAGTGCAATATCACTCGGCGTAAAGCCGAATATAACTGCAACGCAATATAACTCGCCAAAGGCGAATATAACTGAAAAATCCGTCCTTTCGGACGGATTTTTCATGGTGGACCTGAAGGGACTCGAACCGCGTCGTCGCAAGCTTCGTATCGCTCGTTTCCGCGCAAAGAAAAAGTGAAATATCTCGCTTTCACTCGATGTGATATGTTTGCCTTGCGGCAAACGTGATATTTTTCGCTGACGCGAAAAGTGATATTATATCCGCCATAAACTGCGCGCAGCGCAATATCACTCGGCGTAAAGCCGAATATAACTGCAACGCAATATAACTCGCCAAAGGCGAATATAACTGAAAAATCCGTCCTTTCGGACGGATTTTTCCTGGTGGACCTGAAGGGACTCGAACCCTCGACCTCTCGGATGCGAACCGAACGCTCTCCCAAGCTGAGCTACAGGCCCAAATACCGCTGGATATTATAACCTCTTTCGCCGTTTTTGTCAATACGGAGATGCGGTAAATTTTTATTTGCGGTCATATTTCGTTTTATCCGGTTTGCGGCGGCAATATTAAGCGAATTTTTGCGCTTTTTCATCTTTACTTAATTGCGCCGATGCTGTATAATTTCATTTAACAATAAGCTTGAGGGGTGCGGTATAAATGACGAGAATAATTGCGGTTATAGTTTCGTTTTTCCTGTTTTTCGGCTCTGTGGGCTCCGCTCCGCGCGGATATTCCATTGACGAAAACGCGGATTTCAGCGCCGTTATACTGTCCGACATGCACATGGAGAGCAACAATCCCTCACGTTTTAAAATGATCGGCTCAACGCTTAACGGCGTTTTCGCGGGCGGAAATTCGCCGGACGTTATCGCTTTCACCGGCGACAACACGATGAACAGCCAGATGATAGAGTGGTTTTTGTTTTACGGTTTTTTGAACCGCTTTTGCAAAAACAGCGACGTCATCGCGGCAATGGGCAATCACGATTTCGGCAACAGCGACAGCAGCTCCGATTACGACCGACTCTCAGACAGAGCGATTGAGAGCTACAACTATTATTGCCGCAAAAGCATTGATAACGTTTATTATTCAAGCGATTACGGCTGCGTTAAAATAATCGCTCTCTCCTCGGAGCAGAACGTTCCCGACACCGTTTCGGTGATTACCGACGGAGAAATCGACTGGCTAAAAGGCGAGCTCGACGAATGCAGAGAAACGGGCAAGCTCGCGGTGGTGCTCAACCACAATCTGATAAGAGGCAGAAACGGAGAGCGCTCGTATTATTCGTTTAATATGACGACCAATAACGACAAGCTTGACGCGGCTCTAACCGAAAGCGGAGCGGACGTTATTTACGTTTGCGGGCATTCGCACTTCGGGCTCAATGACGGCACGTTTTCACGCGACGGCAAAGTTTCTTACGTAAACCTTCCGTCGGCAGGCAACGAGCGCAATTACGACGCCGAGGGCAAATACGGCGAATACGGCATCGGCATGCTGCTCGAGGTTTACGGCGATGAGGCGGTAATTTCATTTCATAATTTTGCGAAAGGCACGGACTTTGAAGACTTCGTTTTCACTGTGGAAAGATAATGGCGAATATTAACAAAAGCAAATCCGAAAATTTGGCAGCAATGAGCGTTATCCTCTCGGGCATACTGTGGGGAATGATAACGATATTCATAAAGAATTTTTCCGCGCAGGGCATCGACGCCATGCAGATTTCACTGATAAGAATGGCTGTTGCCGCCCCGATTTTCACTCTGTTTTTGCTCATAACGGATAAAAGCAAGCTGAAAATCAGCCCGAAGGATTCTATCCTTTTCATCGGCACGGGCATCATAAGCGTGGTCATTTTCAACATTTGCTATTTTTACACGATGATACATTCTCAGGCGAGCATCGCGGTGGTGCTGCTTTATACGTCGCCCGTTTTCGTTATGATACTATCGGCGATTTTTTATCGTGAAAAGATAACCAAAATCAAGCTTGCGGCTTTGCTGCTGACCGTTGCGGGCTGCGCGCTTGTGGCGGGAGTTTTCGGCTCGGGATACAAGCTCTCCGTTTCGGTGCTGCTCATAGGGCTTTGCTCGGGGCTGTCTTACGCGCTCTACACCATATTCGGCAGAGCGGCTCTCAAAAAATACGACCCGATGACCGTTACCGTGTGGACTTTTATATTCGCCCTGCCCGCGTCAATCATCGTGGGCAAGCCATTATCGACCGCAAAGGCTGTGTTTTCATCGCCCAAAATGATTTTGCTGTCGCTTGGCATTGCGGTAGTTTCAACCATACTCCCCTATTTCTTTTATACATGGGGTCTCAAAAGAATGGATAACGGCAAGGCGTCAATTCTCGTGGCGGTCGAGCCGGTAGTTGGCTCCGCGCTCGGCATCATAGTTTATTCCGAGCCGATAAGCGTTTCAAAAGCGGCGGGAATACTGCTCGTGCTCGGCGCTGTGATATTGCTCAATCTGCCGCAAAGGCAAAAGATAAATGATAATCCGGCGAAGAATTCTTAAAAGATAAGGAGAACTTTTTATGAACGAAAACGAAATCAGAGAAAAAGCAAAAGAAATAACCGAAAAAGTTAAACAGATTGTCAGCGACGGCTCCGCCTCGCGCATACTCATAAAGAGAAAAGGAGAAGTTTTGCTCAACCTCTCCCTCGGCGCAGGTATAATCGGAGCCGCGGTCGGCCTCACCGCCGCGCCGTTTGCCGCCCTTACCGCCGCTCTCGTTTCTTTCGGGCTCGACTGCGAAATTGAAATTGAAAAGAAAGACGGCAGCGTAATCAATCTTAACGACACCTCCGTCGGCATTAAACTCGGCGAGATAAAGGACTCAGCCTCCGAAAAGGTTAAGGATTTCTTTGCGCGCGGCGACGCTTTCAATCAGCAGAACGCTTACACTCAGCCGCCCGAAGAATATGCCGAAGATAGTGCCGAAGAAAGCAAAGAAGAAAAGAGCGAAGAATAATACAAAGATGCAGCAAAAACGGCTGTCGCAAATGCTTAAAGCATCGGCGGCAGCCGCTTATTTACGGTAATTATCTTAATAAATTTTTAATACGTTGCCTTTATGTATTCAATCATTTCATCCGTATCGACGCCGCTTGCGAGGCTTATCGCGTAGCTGAAGCCGTTATCGGTCCAGGAGGCGAAAAATACTTTTCCGTCTTCTCCGCCGAGCGTTACGGTTACGCCGTCAACGTCCTGTTCGCTTGTTTCTTCATAGCTTCCGCTCTCACCGGTTTCGCCGAGCGTTTTGGTTACGTAGCTGCCGCCGGCATAGTTGATTTTGACCTCGCTGCTGCTTGCCTCATAATCGGTCTGCGGATAGCCGCAAAGCCTGTCAGAGCCTACAAGGTTAAAATCCGCCGCTTCGTTTGCCTGCTCAAGGTTATCGTAGGATTTGGCAGTGTCCGCCGCGGAACGATTTTTTGCGATAATCACGCCGGCAGTTGCCCCCGCAAGTAAAATCAGCGCGATAACGCAAGCTATTATTTTCTTTTTCATACGCAATACCTCTTAAATAATCGGAAAATCCGTTGCTTTTGGGGTATTATAACACACTCGCGCAAATGTTTTCAATAAGAAATTTATCGGCTTTGGCCATTTTGGCTTGTTTGACATTTTTAATCGCGGGTGATACAATGAATAAATCGTCGGCAGCCTCAGCGCTGCTTTGACCGAATTAAAAAAACAAAGCCGCATTCCGTTCCGAAAAAGGACGGTCAAATCATCTTAAAACGGAGGTTCTTATGAAAAAAACGTTTGTTAAAAAAGCGCTTTCCGTGTGCCTTGCCGTGATTATGCTCGTTTCATCGGCATCGGCTCTTTTCATTGCGTTTGCGGAAAGCGACTCGGTAAAATTCGCCGTCGCGACGGACATTCACGTTGAAACCGGCAAAACCGAGCTCGAGGTAAAATACCCCGAAAACGAGCTGTATTTTCACGCGTCCGGCACCGGCAACATGTATGACCAGGCAGCAGACCTCACAAATCAGTTTCTTTATTCAAGCGCCGAAAGCGGAGCAGAATTCATCCTCATCACCGGTGACCTTACTCGTCACGGCAACGAAGAAGAGCACAATGCCGTCGCGTCCCTTTTGGCGGATTTTGAAAACGAAACGGGAATACAGGTTTACATCGTGCCCGGCAATCACGACTACTACAGCGGAGTGAGCCGCGACTTCATAAGAACCTGCTACGCCGATTTCGGCTACAACACCGCTCTCGCCTCCGACGCAGCCACCGCATCGTATACGGCGGATATTTGCGACGGATATCGCCTTATCGCGGTTGATTCAAACGACCCCGGCAATGACGGCGACGCGATGACCGAAGAGCTGCTCGGCTGGATAGAAGAGCAAACGGAAAAAGCAAATTCCGAGGGCAAAAAAATCATATATATGATGCATCACCCTCTGCTTGAGCACCTTTACCTCGGCAGAATTCTGATGAAGGATTTCATACTTAAAGACAGCAAAGCCGTTGCGGAAAAATTCACCCAATGGGGCATTCAATACGTTTTCACCGGGCACGAGCACGGCAACGACGTTGCGAGCTTCACGGGCAAAAACGGCAAGGTCGTTTATGACGTTTTGACAACCTCTCTTTCGTCTTATCCGCTCGAATACAGAGACGTTGTGATGACGGATGACGGCGCGGATATCAAAATTCACAAAATCGAAGAGTGCAATCTTGACGCTTTAATCGACGGTTACACGGACGCTCAGAAGGCTCTGCTCGAGAGCGACTATGAGGAATTTGCCTACGGGCTGTTTAAGTACGCCATCGAGAAAAAAATCCTCGGCTACGTTGCTCCCGATTCCATTAAGAGAGCTCTTAAGCTCGAGAGCGGCCCGCTCGCCGATACGGTTGAAAATCTGTTCACCGCGATTTGCGACGCGCTGACAATGCCGATTTATGACAACGGCGAAAATGTCAGCATTGAAAAGCTCGCGAACTCAAAGGGAGTTAAAATACCCGAATCAGAATACGGCTCGCTTATTGAGCTTGCGAGCGCCATGGTGGCGATGCACTATTACGGCGACGAAAACATGGCTGCCGAAACAAGCCCCGAATGCGAAATCATAATAAAAGGGCTCAACACCGGGCTTCAATACGTGCTCACAAGAACGGGCAGAGAAGGGCTCAACACCCTGCTTGACATAATCGGTTTGCAGGTAAACACCGATGAGCTCAGCCCGTTATTCACCGCCGTAAGCCTCGGCAAAGAGAATTCGTATGAAATCGCCGAAAAGGTTCTTTACCCCATTCTCAATAAATTTGCCGTTGATTCGGGTCTGCCCGACAGAGACGTTTACCTGCCCGCAAGCCCGGAAGCGGAGCAATCGCAGTCTTTGGGATTTTTTGAGAGAATTGTCGCATTCTTCAGCCGTATTTTTGACTTTATTTCGAAGCTGTTTAACATATAAACAAGCTTTGACAATCCGAAACGGATTAACTCCCCGGTTTTGCCGAGGAGTTTTTTCTTTGGCGCGGATTAAAAAACATATCCGCCCACACCCGAAAACGTCTTTTGTGTTCGGGCGTAAGGCTTTATTTGCGGAGCGTGTTAAGCTGTTTTCGTCTGGAAAAGCGGATAGCATTTCGCAAGAGTTCGGGCATCTGTATATTGAATCGGCAGCGCTTTTGTGATATACTCGATGCGAAATACGAATGTAATTCAGGGAGATTTTTATGACGACGACATTATTTTTTCAGATTTTAAAAACCGCATTCGCGGCGCTGTTTGTGCTGAGCATTCCGTTTCAGTATATGCCTTCGGGCGGGGATTTTGAGCCCTCTCCGGCAGAACCGGACGGCGACGAAACGAAGTACATTCAAATAAGCGCGGACGACGAGGGCTTCGACACCTGGAACCCCCGTGAAGAAACCGGCGGCTATCGCTACGGCCCGAGCATGATTTTGAATGCGGACGGGAGCCTCGACGTGTGGAGCGCCTCCAACGGCCCCGGCGATATCGTGGACCTTGTGAGCTACAAGCGCCT